>CAYJFG010000019.1:0-419 GCA_964369305.1 uncultured Eubacteriales bacterium | reverse complement strand
CATCTGATAAAAATGTAGCTACTGTTGATGATGAGGGTAATGTATATGCAACTGGAGTTGGTGAGGCTTATATAACTTGTAAGTCGACTGACAATGAAAATGCATACGCTACGTGCTTTGTAAAGGTTTTAAATAAAGGTGCAATTGTAGATTACTACACTGCTTATACGTCTTATGAAGTTACAAACGACTGCATCGAGCTTGCACGTGAATATCCAGAGATAATAAGTTATCAAGTAATAGGAAGTAGCACAAAAGGTAAAGATATACCAATGATAACACTAGGCACTGGAAGCAAAAAAGGCTTAGTAGGTGCAGGTATTCATTCAAGAGAACATTTATCTATTTCTGTAACTTTGGCAATGGTTGAAGATTATGCAGTTGCTTACTATTCAAATAGTGGAATGTATGACTGTTAT
>CAYJFG010000018.1:1651-25269 GCA_964369305.1 uncultured Eubacteriales bacterium | reverse complement strand
AAACGCCCTTTACAAATAAAAAATCCGCAAGGATTTTAGCATTCACTCTTCACTATTCACTATTCACTTTTGACTATTCACTTTTGACTATTCACTTTTAATTTAAAAAGCGACCACTTTTATTAAGTAATCGCTTTTTTTAATTATATATTATTTATTTAAATAATTATATGTAGCTTGTACAACTGCATTATCATCTAATCTTGTATCTAAACCGTTATACTCTATATAAGGTTGTAAATATATTGTCATATTATTTGTGTTTCCTAATTCATCAAAATAATTAGCTGTTAAATAGTAGTTTATACGGTCTTGTGCGTTTACGTCGTTAGTTAAAGACACATTTTCTACAGTCCATTGAGCATCTAGGTTGTAGCTTTCGCCCTCTTCTACTACTAAAATTCTTACTTTATATTCAGCACCTACAACATCACTTGGTGTAATATATGATATAGGAAATGTAAATTTAATTTTAGCAATCCCTAATTCGTCAACTAAAACTTCATACAGAGGATTTTCAGCAAGTGCATATGGTGTATCAGAAACCATAACTTCTGCGTTATTATTATCGCTATAAATTGGCACTAGAGATGTATTTTGTGTAAGTATAAATTTGAAATCATTTTCATAAGAAACAAATAAATTTTCATCTACATTATACCAACCTACAAATATAGCACCACTATCTACTGTTTTAGGAGCTTCTATCCAAATAGTTTTACCATACTGAATATTTGCTGTGTATTGGTCTACATATTTAGTGCTTGCAAGCTCTTCTTTATTATATATTGGGTAATTTATATTATACGCCTCATACATAGTTGGGTCTAAATCTTCTGAAATTGCTTTTATTTTTGTTCCACTTATAGCCTCAAGTGTTGCATTTGAATAAAATGGAGATTGTGAAGATAGGGCATCTACTGGCAGAGAAATATGGTATGTTTTTATTTTTGCGTCAGCAGTTAATAAAGTATCACTAATAACATTATCAACATCGCCACTTGTTTCTGTAAAATTGTAGTCGTTGTATCTATCATTTGAAATAGCTACTTTTCTTATATCTGCTGAAATGTAAACCTTATCTACTCTTGTAATAACTTGTTGTCCTAGTCCATCGTTTAAATTAGGATACTGTATTGTTACATCATATTCTTTATCAATTAATAAATCAGAAGCGTTTACTGTGCTACTATCATAACTTGTATAATCGTTTATATAAAATACTTTTTCATCTACTGGTGAGTATAGTGGTGTTGAAGCTTTTGCTGAGTTTTCTTGACCATCGATATAAAACTTAATTGATACTACATTACTTAAATAATCAAATTGCAAAATAGTTGAGTTTAAAGAGTATGTGGTGTCAAACGCTGTCATATCTGCTTGCCACTGAACTTGCACAATTTCGCTGTTTATACTGCCTATTGTTTCATTACCCTCGTCATCTATTGTTTTAACTTTTAAAGATGTTGCAAAGCTACTAAAACCTCCACTTGCCATATCTGGAGTTATAGCAAAATATGTAGTCTGCGGTGTTAAAGGTTTTTGTGCTACATTGTTAATAGTATACTGCTCTACTGGCATATAAAATCCGTATTCTTCTCTATTAGACATAAGCTCACGTATTGTACATTCTAATGTTGTAGTCCCTGCTCCAACAACATTAAAAGTTACAGTCATTAGTACTGTATCTTGTTGTGAAAAGTCATAAGGACGTGTAATATCATATGCGTTAACATAAATAGCTTTTTCGCCTGTGTAAGGAGCGTAGTTTATCAATTGAGTACCATGGCTTGCAAGTGTAGGTATGGAAGTTATTGCACTTGATGTCATAGACTCTTGTGAAATTTCTAAAATACTGCTATCATAACTTAACTTTGCATCTACTCCTGTTATTAATTCGTCTGATTGCAAATAAGCTGTATAAACAACTTTATCGCCTATTTCATAACTTTCACCATTAACAGTTGTAGCTCCTGTTAATAAGCTCTCATCTGTATACGCAATTGCAGTTGTTCCTAGGCTAAATACGCAACCTATAATTAACGCAATAGCTAGTATAACTGAAATTGTTTTTTTAATTTTTCTTACTTTCATTTTCCTAACCTCTCTTGTTTTTTTATGTGTCTTTCTTATTATACTAAAATTTTATAAAAAAATATATATGTATAACATCTAATTAATTATTATATTTTTATGTATAAACCATAAAAAATTACTATTTAAAAGTTATTAGAGTTTAATTTTTGGTTGTATAGATAAAAATCTTTTTCTGTAAAAACATTAAATATCACTTTTTCAATACTATTATTTTCTTTTAAAAACTCTAAAACTGTATTTACTGCTATTTGGCAAGCTCTATCTTGAGGGAAGTGAAAAACACCTGTTGAAATACAACAAAACGCAACACTTTTTACACCATTCCCAACACAAATTTCAAGACTAGACTTATAACAACTAGCAAGTAAATCCTCGTCATTTTTAGTAAGCTTACCTCTAATAATAGGACCTACCGTATGCACCACATAGTCGCAAGGCAAATTAAAAGATTTTGTGATTTTTGCAACACCTGTTTCTTCAAGATGACCTTGCTTTTCCATAATTTCATTGCACGCTAATCGAAGTTGAACGCCTGAAAGTGTATGAATTATGTTATCTATACAACTATGGCAAGCTTCAAAACAGCCGAGCAACGCACTGTTGCAAGCATTTACTATAGCACCAACTTTTAACCTTGTAATATCACCTTGCCACAAATAAATTTTTTCGTTTAATTTTGTAGGATTAAACGTACCAACATCTACTATTCCCTTTTCCTCTATTTCATTTTGCAAGTAAGTATCTTGAACGCCCAAAAACTCTGCACTAATAGGGTGTGGAGGTCTTACATTAAATAACGAACGCAGTAATTGTTTTTGCTCATATTCTTCATTTGGGATTACAATATCTTTATATTGCTTGTTTTCATTTATAAGATATTTTATTAGATAAATTCTTTCTTCTTCTCTACTCAAATAAATTCCTCCTCTTTTATTTTTATTATATCATTTAAATATTTATTGTAAAGCAAATTGCGTAAAAAGTAATTTATTGTTAATAATAAATTCATTAAGTGAAAAAGGACGTGTTTTAATGGCACATAGAATAGGGAAATATACAATAAAAACAGATAATCGACCATCAATTGTAGGGTTTGGTAGCATTGTTGGAATACGTGAGGGTAAAGGACCTTTAAAAAATTACTTTGACACCATCTTTACCGACGACTTATGGGGCGAAAAAACTTTTGAAAAAGCAGAAGCAAAAATACAAACTCAATCACTTGTTATGGCACTTGAACGTGCAAAACTTGTACCAGACGATATAGACGTTATCTTTGCAGGCGACTTACTCAACCAGTGTATATCGTCAAGTTTCGGTTTAAAAGGATTTAATATACCTTTTTTAGGACAATACGGAGCGTGTTCCACCATGGCACAAAGTATGCTCCTTGCAACACTTTTTACAGATAGTGGACTTGCAAAATATTCAGCTGGCGTCACTTCATCGCATTTTTGCTGTGCCGAACGTCAATTTCGTTTTCCTCTTGAATACGGCGGACAAAGAACACCTACTGCACAACATACAGTTACAGGTGGCGGTTGCGTTATTTTAAGCCACAAATCTGTAAAAGACAAACCAAAAATAGAATATGTCACAATAGGACAAATTACAGACCTTGGTATAAAAGACGCCAACAATATGGGTGCTGCAATGGCTCCCTCGGCAGCTCTTACTATTCGACATTTTTTAGAAGATACAAAGAAAAAACCGCAAGATTTTGACGCTATAATCACTGGAGATTTAGGCAAAGTGGGTTCTTATCTTTTAATAGAACTTTTAAAAAGAAGTGGTATAGATATTTCAAAAAACCATAACGATTGCGGACTTTTAATGTTTGATACAAGTAAACAAGACGTTCACGCTGGTGGTTCTGGTTGTGGTTGTAGTGGTAGTGTCTTATGTTCATTAATTTTAAAAAAAATGCTAAATAAAGAAATTAAAAATATTCTTTTTATAGCAACTGGTGCTTTAATGTCGCCAACTTCTACACAGCAAGGAGGCTCAATCCCTGGAATTTCCCATTTAGTTAATATTGTAATTGAATAATATAATTTTAAAAAATCTATTGAAAATTTTTAAAAAAGTGGCTATAATTGAATTAGTTAAAAAACACACATTTTTTCATCAGATTGGGGAGAATAACAGTCGTGACCCGAGATATTAAAAAGAAATTTCCATCTTACTTTAGTAACTTTGAAATGCCTTTAGGTGCTTGCGAAAATAATTATACTGTTTATAGAGCTTGTGCCACTGGAAAAGTTGATAGGCTTTCTTTTTTAAATTCATATGAGGAGAATGGTTTTTGTACTATCCTTGGTTTAGCCGAAAACGACCCTTCTCAATATTCTCTTTCAACTTTTGAAAAACCTAGAGATGTAAAAAGGTTTGCTACTATGAATTCTTCATTTAAAATCTCTTTTAAAATTGCAAAAGGAACAACAAATCCTATATATGGATATTCACAAAGAACAAAAGAGCGTGACAAAAGCAAAAAGAAGAGTTCGCACGTTGATTGGTGGTTATACGAAAACGCAACACCTGAAAATGAATTTGACTTAATACAAGATTTCAACACATATTTAAGCGAATACAAATTAAAAAACGAGGAGGCACTACGATGAATAAATTTGTATACATTCAACCTTTTGGTAATATATATATTGATAAAATAATCTTTGAAAGTTACGAACCTATTTTATTTACTTGCAAAGATGATAACGAAAATTTGTTCTTAGCTGTATGCTGTACCTCTAACAATATAATTAAAAAATGGCTAATAACGTCTACAACTACATCTATTTTGATATCTTTGTTAAAAGATGAAATTACTATAAGAGATGCGTTTTTAAATAACACTAAATATAAATACAGTTACATTATAAAAGATAATAACTCAAGCGTTTTAAAAAACAATCAATATGATTGGTGCAAAAATAGCCCATTTTTACCAAGCGAGGGACAGTTTTTAGACACCGAAGAAGATGAGTTTTTAGAAGAAATTGCATACTTTAATTCTATTCAAAATAAATATATAAAATATAACAGTAAAACTAATATACAAAACATAAAACTAAGCACAACTGAAAAATATACTGAGTTTTCAACGTTTGATTTATCACAAACTTTAAATATTAATAAATTTGTAATTGGCGAAGTTAAAATTGAAAAAATTACTATAAACACAAAAAACACTTCAAAAAATCTAAGTTATAAAAACACCGAAATAACGTCTTCAAAGCAAAGCGAAATTGTAAATCGTTCTTCAAAATATAATATAAAACTTAAAAGTTTAATTGCATAAAGAAAGGGGTATATAATGGAAAATAACAACGTAATTTCAGCATTAAAAATGGAAAGGTTAGTTTTTGATAAAATCCATTTTGACAGAAAAGGGTTTATGCAGGAAAACAGCGAACTTAAAATGGATATGAATGTGCAAATAGGAAATGTTTCCAATAGCGAAACTTCTATAGTTTCATTAACAATTAACGGAAACAAAGAAAACGAGTATAGTTTTTGCGTTACAGTTTCAGGTTTTTTTACTGTTGACAATAACACTTTAATAGAAAAAGACGTTTTATTAAAACAAAATGCCGTAGCAATATTAATGCCTTATATTAGAAGTCAAATTTCATTACTAACGGCACAACCTGGAATGGAATGCGTTGTACTGCCACCTTTTAACATCACAAACATAATTAATTAACCCAAAGGGGCTGTCGCATTAAGGTTAATATTAATAAATATTTGTAGGGGAGCATTCCATATGCTCCCGTTTTTATTTGTAAATACATAAATTTTGGGCGAAAATGGATTTCGCCCCTACAATGGATTTGTATAATATTACGAAAATTTTAACAAATGCGACAGTCCCATTTTTTTGTAACAAAAAATAAAAATCAACATAATATGCTTTTGAGAAAATCTTTTTAAGGAGCAAATTATGGATACTACACTTGACAAAATCCCAAAAGGCGATATATGCGTTGTAGTTTTGTTAAAATCTATAGGAATAGTAAGGAGAAGAATGTTAGATTTAGGAATTGTAGACGGCACGAAAATTAAAGTTTTACACGCAAGCCCAAGTGGCGAGCTTAGGGCGTACGGTATAAAAGGAACTGTTATAGCATTACGTGACGAAGACGCAAAAAATATAATAGTAAAATCAATTAGCGATTAGGAGTGATATTATTTGAAAGAAACCCAAAGTAGAATAGTGTCGCTTGTTGGTAATCCAAACGTTGGCAAGAGTTCTATATTTAACGCAATAACAGGATTAAAACAGCACACAGGCAACTGGAGCGGTAAGACTGTATCAAACGCTTACGGAACTTTTAAAGTATGCGACGAGTTATACACCTTAATAGATTTACCAGGAACGTACTCTTTAATCTCAAGTTCAAAGGAAGAATTTGTAGCAAGTGATTTTATTTGTTTTGAGCAATGCGACTGCACTGTAATAGTAGTAGACGCAACCTCTATTCAAAGAAATTTAAATATTGTTTTACAGATACTTGAACGTCATAAAAATGTAGTAATAGCATTAAACTTAATGGACGAAGCTATAAAAAAGGATATCTCCATTAATATAGATGAATTATCTTTATATTTAGGCGTGCCTGTAATTCCAACTGTAGCAAGAGGCAAAAAAGGAATAAAGGCGTTATGTCAAAAAATACATGAATTATCAAATAAAAAAGCGAAGACGTACATATCAAAATTAACTTATGGTGACGAATTAGAAGAAGTTATCAGTATATATTATGAGTATTTTTACTCAGTTTCGCAAGATGAAAAAGCCTCAAGATTTTTTGCGATAAAAATGCTTGATGCAACTAGACCACTGCGTGAAAAAATATGCGACTATTTTAATATATCGTATAATAATGAAAATTATTATAAAGCAAAGGAAAATAGCGAAAAAACACTTATAAAACATAAAATCAATAAAAATCAAATTAAAGATATAATAATGACTTGCATTTACGCAAAAAGCGAGTTAATTTATAATAACTGCGTTAAGGTACAAAACGAAAATTACAATAAAAACGATAGAAAAATCGACAGAATTTTAACATCTAAAACTATAGGTATTCCTGCTATGCTTTTGCTTTTAGGTGTTATTTTTTGGCTAACTATAATAGGTGCAAATTATCCATCTTCAATGCTTTCTGACTTTTTTTCTAGTATAAAAGTTTATATAAACGACTTTTTAGTATACCTAAACGCTCCACCATGGCTACAAGGCATTTTAATCAACGGCGTTTACGACACTACAACAACTGTTATATCTGTTATGCTCCCACCTATGGCAATATTTTTTCCGCTTTTTACAATACTTGAAGACATAGGCTATTTACCTAGAGTGGCGTTTAACTTAGATAGATTTTTTAAAAAGTCAGGAACTCATGGAAAACAAGCCTTAACTATGTGTATGGGTTTTGGTTGCAACGCTTGTGCTATAGTAGGCAGTAGAATAATAGACTCACCCTCTGAAAAAATAATTGCAATTGTTACAAACACACTCGTCCCTTGCAACGGTCGTTTTCCAACAATTATCGCAATAATAACCATGTTTTTTGTTGGTGTTATCGCTACACCTTTTGCCTCTGTTTTTAGTGCGTTGCTTTTACTTGGATTAATTATTTTATCTGTCTTTATAACTTTCGGAGTATCTAAAATGTTGTCTAAAACCTTTTTAAAAACAGCGAAATCATCGTTTATTTTGGAGCTACCACCTTATAGAAAACCTCAATTTGGCAAAATAATTATACATTCACTTATAGATAGAACTCTTTTTGTGCTTGCACGAGCCGTAACAGTTTCAATGCCTGCTGGCGTTATAATTTGGATACTTGCCAATATGTATATAGGCGACATGAGCATCTTAAATTACTGCACAAACTTTTTAGACCCTTTCGCAAGCCTTTTAGGTTTAGACGGCGTTATTTTAATGGCTTTTATTCTAGGTTTCCCAGCAAACGAAATTGTATTACCTATAATTATAATGTCTTATATGTCTACAGGTACACTTACAGATTTTGAAAGTTTAAGCTCTTTACACGAATTATTTATAAGTAACGGTTGGACTATTACAACTGCCGTTTGCACAATAATATTTTTTATGTTTCACTTCCCATGTTCTACAACTTGTATATCTATATATAAGGAAACAAAAAGCAAAAAATGGACTTTACTATCATTTTTTACACCTTTATGTGTAGGCTTAATTATGTGCTTTATTGTAAATTTTGCTTTAAGTATATTTATTTAATCTTAGATTTACTTTCAAGCAAAAAATTTTTAAAAATTTCATTTTTTGTATTGACTTTTTAAAACAGTTATGATACAATACTTTTTGCAGATGTCTGCTTAATGTTTTATTTGCCGCTGTGGTGGAATAGGCAGACACAAGGGACTTAAAATCCCTCGGTAGCAATACCGTGCCGGTTCAAGTCCGGCCAGCGGCACCAAATGATTGGTTTTATAAGATTATTCTTGTAAGACCAATCATTTTTTTGCATTTTTATTTCTTTTCAATGTGTAATTTTAGCGTTTTTTAGTTTATGTTCTTTGCTTTTTTTATAAAAAATTATAGATTAAGCAATATCTCTTTACAAAGAAGAAAAAGTATGTTAAAATATTAACAATATATAAAATGAGGAGAAACACTATGAAAATTAAAGTATGTATCGGTAGTTCATGTCATATAAAAGGCTCAAAATTAGTAGTTGAAAAAATGCAAGAATTAATTAAAACACATAAAATAGAAGATAAAATCGACTTATCTGGTGCGTTTTGTATGGCAAAATGTCAAGAGGGCGTTTGTGTAGCTCTTGATGATAAAATACATTCAGTCAAGCCAGAAATGACCGAAACCTTTTTTGAAAAAGAAGTTTTAAAAAATCTTTAATTGATAGGAAGAAAAACATATGGCAGAGTACTTAAAACTAAAAAAATCTAACTGTAAAAATTGTTACAAGTGTATACGCTGTTGCCCTGTTAAATCAATCCGCTTTTCAGGCGGTCAGGCAAACATCGTTAATAATGAATGTATTTTGTGCGGTCAATGTTTTGTAAATTGTCCGCAAAATGCTAAAGAAATAGTAAGTAGTATAGAGGCAACTAAGGTTCATATTTCTTCTGGCGTACAAGTTATTGCTTCTATTGCACCTGCGTTTATCGCAAATTACGATGGAATTAGCATAAAAACTTTAGAAAAAGCCCTAATTAAGCTCGGTTTTCATCATGCAGAAGAAACGGCAATAGGTGCAACAATTGTAAAAAACGCCTACGAAAAAAAGGTAACTGAGGATAAACAAAACATACTTATCACCTCGTCTTGCCACTCTATAAACTTACTTATACAAAAATATTACCAAAATTTATTGCCATATCTTGCTGACGTTGTATCGCCTATGCAAGCCCATGCCCTTGATATCAAACGTCGATTTCCTGATGCAAAAGTTGTTTTTATAGGACCTTGCGTTGCAAAAAAAGACGAGGCTGGCTACTATAGCGGTATTGTAGACGAAGTTTTAACCTTTGAAGAGTTAAGTCAGTGGATTAAAGACGAAAATATAAAAATCGATATAAACGAGCAAAAAGACGAAACTCCTGAGAGTTTAGCAAGGTTTTTCCCTACAACAGGTGGAATTTTAAAAACAATAACAAAAAAAGACCCAGACTACTCCTACTTTGCAGTAGATGGTGTGGAAAATTGCATGAAAGTTTTACAGGAAATTTTAGAAGGCAAAATAAACAAATGCTTCATTGAAATGTCAGCCTGTCATGGCAGTTGCATAGGCGGACCTGTTATGGAGAAAAGTAGAAAAAATTCTATTTTAGACAACATCAAAGTTAATGAATATGCAGGAAAAAAAGACTTTATAGTGTCCCCTCTCTCACCAGACCATATGCACAAAAACTTTACCCCTATACAACAATCAAACGTCACACCATCAAAACTTGATATTATAAATATTCTAAAGCAAATTGGCAAGGAAAACGAAGCAGACGAACTTAATTGCGGTTCTTGCGGTTATAATTCTTGCAAAGAAAAAGCCGAGGCTGTTTTTTACGGCAAGGCAGACCTTACAATGTGTTTACCTTTTTTAAGCGAAAAAGCCGAAACTTTTTCAGATTTAATAGTAAGCAACACTCCAAACGCAATTATTGTTTTAAACGATAGATTAGAAGTTCAAAAACTTAATAATGCTACAGTTAAACTCTTAAATTTAAGGTCGCAAAGCGATATTTTAGGGGAGCAAATTATTAAAGTTTTAGACCCTGACGACTTTATGACAGTACGAAATACTGGTGTTTCGATACGAGATAAAAAAGTATTTTTAGCAGAATACGGCAAGCATATCCACCAAACTATTATATTTGATAAACAATATAAAATGCTTGTTTGCATTATGAGAAACGTAACAGACGAAGAAGAAGAACGTGCTAAAAAAGAAGATATTAGCCGTAAAACTATAGAAACCACCGATAAAGTTATTGAAAAACAGATGAGAGTAGTTCATGAAATTGCTTCTTTACTAGGGGAAACTGCCGCCGAAACAAAAATTGCCCTTACTAAATTAAAGGAGTCTATCAAAGATGATTAACTTGTGTGCTGATATTGGATATAGTAGCTTAAATAAACATGGCGAAGAACTATGCGGAGATCAAGTTTGCGTTGTTGAGGGGATCGACGGCTCTACAACAATCGTTTTAGCAGACGGACTTGGAAGTGGCGTAAAAGCTAATATACTTTCAACTCTTGCAGCTAAAATCATTTCTACTATGATTTCTGAGGGACTAAGTATTACTGACTGTGTAGAAACAATTGCGGCAACCTTGCCTGTTTGTACTGTTCGTGGAGTTGCATATTCTACCTTTACTATTTTTAGGATTTTAAATGGTAATAAAGAAGCTGAAATTATCCAGTACGACAATCCTGGAGTTATTTTATTTAGAGATAACAAAAACTATGAATTTCCTTACACGCAAACAATTATTAGTGGCAAAAAAATAAAAATGTCAAAGATAAATTTATACGAAAATGACATCTTCTTTTTAATGAGCGACGGCTGTATCCATGCTGGAGTAGGCAGTTTGCTAAACTTTGGTTGGGAGAGAAAAGACATTATTGAATATATGGAACCATTATGCCACGTTGGTTTTACTGCAAAAACTCTAAACACAATCTTACTCAATGAATGTAGCGATTTATACGCAAACCACCCAGGCGACGATACAACGGTATGCACTATAAAAATGAGAAAAAGGGTACCTATGAATTTAATGATAGGACCACCGTCTAATAAAAACGACGCCGACAAAATGATGTCGTTATTCTTTGCAAAAGACGGAAAGCACATAGTTTGTGGCGGAACTACTTCAAGCATTGCAGCCAATTTTTTAGGCAAACCATTAATTCCAACGCTTGAATTTGCAAGCCCTGACGTTCCACCTATAGCAAAAATAGACGGAGTAGACCTTGTAACAGAGGGAATTATAACAATTAATAAAGTGCTTACTTACGCTAAAGATTACTTTAACGAAAATAACCTTTATTCAGATTGGAGTTCAAAAAAAGACGGTGCTTCCTCTATTGCAAGATTATTATTTGAAGAAGCTACAGATATAAATTTTTATGTAGGCAAAGCAATTAATCCAGCCCACCAAAACCCAGACTTGCCTATTAATTTCAACATTAAAATGCAACTAATTGAAGAACTTGCCAAACATCTTGAAAAAATAGGCAAAAAAATTAAAGTTAGTTATTTTTAGAAAGGACCGTTATGAAAAAGTTTGATACAAAAGTTCAAGATATAAAATATAAGGTTTTAAGAGAAGTAGCAAGAAACGCATGGAATAATACACTACTTGAAAATGTTACTGATATACCTAAAAAAATTATTACAAGCAAAGAGTCTACTATGCGTTGTTGCGTATATAAAGAACGTGCAATTTTAGCCGAGCGTGTAAAAATCGCAATGGGTGGCGATAAATCAAACCCAAATGTAATACAAGTAATAGATATAGCTTGCGACGAATGTCCTGTTTCTGGATATATCGTAACTTCTTCTTGCAGAGGTTGTCTTTCTCATAGATGTTTCGACGCCTGTAGGTTTGGTGCAATTTCTTTTGACAAAAACCATGTAGCACATATAGATGAAGAAAAATGCGTTGACTGTGGAATGTGTGCAAAAGTTTGCCCTTACCACGCTATTATAAGCAGAAAAAGACCTTGCGAAACTGCTTGTAAAGTTAAAGCTATACAAAAGGCAGAAGATAATAGTGCAGAAATTATAAACGAAAAATGTATTGCTTGCGGTGCTTGCGTTTATCAATGTCCTTTTGGCTCAATTTCTGATAAATCCTTTATTCTAGACACTATCGACATAATAAAAAATAGCGATAACAATAAAAATTACAAGGTTTACGCCGTAGTTGCTCCATCTATCTCAAGTCAATTTCAACACGCTAATTTAGGTCAAGTAATAAGTGGAATAAAAGAACTTGGCTTTCATACTATAGTAGAAGCTGCTTTAGGAGCTGACGTTGTAGCTTTGGAAGAGTCTAGAGAACTTGCCGAAAAAGGATTTTTAACAAGTTCTTGTTGCCCTGCTTTTGTAATGTTTATTAAGCAAAATTTCCCTGATTTCACTAAGCATATATCACATAACTTATCTCCAATGGCAAGAATTGCTAAGTACATCAAGGAAACAGACCCTACATCAAAAATTGTTTTTATAGGTCCTTGTACTGCTAAAAAAATGGAATTTCAACTTGAGAGCGTTAAACCTTATATTGATAATGTTATCACTTTTGAAGAACTTCAAGCGTTGTTTGATAGCAAAGACTTAATTTTAGAGCAGTTGCCTCAAGATGTTTTAGATAATGCCTCATATTTTGGTAGAATTTTTGCAAGAAGTGGCGGACTTTCAGACGCTGTTTCTCAAGCTATAAAAGAGCAAAACATAGATTTTGACTTAAAAGCTGAAAAATGTGATGGGATAATCGCTTGTAAAACTGCAATATTAAAATCTGCTAAAAATATAAGTGATACTAATTTTATAGAGGGAATGGCTTGCACTGGTGGTTGCATCGGCGGAGCTGGGTGTTTAACTCACGGTGCTAAAGACAAATCGGAAGTAGATAAGTATGGAATGCTTGCTTTTGAAAAGACTATTTTAGACGCTGTCCAACAATTAAATATATAACGAAACCCTATTTTATATAAAAATATTAAAAACAAAAAAATGACACATACTAGTTATATTAGTTAGTGTCATTTTTTGTATCATTTTCGGTTTTCTTCTTGCTTTAAATAGGGTTGACTTCTCTTTATTTTTTTTATATACTTATAGTATATAAATTTTGTAGAAAAAAGGGGAAATGCTTAATGTTAATCGCAATTTTAGCGTCATTAGTTTGTTTAATCATAGCAACAATACTTTTCACTCCACTTTTCAGAAGTTCGCCAGTATTTCGCCCTTTTGCGTTGTTTTTTTTATTTCAGGGCGTTTGGATAGCCGTTAATTATTTAATAGCACAAATTTGGCCTACATCTTCAGCTATGCAATACATACAATATGCTGGAGTAATAGTCTTTGGCGGATATCTAATAGTGTGCTTATTTTTTAGCATACCTAAAAGAAAGTCCCAAGAGAAAAACAATCGAAAAAACGCAAAAAAAAGAAAGGTCAAAAGATAATTTATCTATAATATAGGTGGTAAAACGTGAGCGAAAATATTAAAGTTGTTATTTTGGACGATGAAGAAGTATCAAGAAACGCTACATATAATATTTTAAAAAATTATGACAATATAGAAATTGTCGCTTCTGTAGATAGTAGCGTAAAATTAATATCAGTTCTAAAAAAGCAAGACATAGACTTACTGTTTTTAGATATAGAAATGCCCGACAATACAGGTTTTGAAGTTGCTAATTTTGTAAATAAAAACTTCAATACAGTTTCATTTATATTTTTGACAGGTCATAGCGGTTTTGCATTAGATTGTTACGACTTTGAGCCTGTAGACTTTTTAACAAAGCCTGTAAATATTTTTCGTTTAGAACGAGCATTACAGCGTGCAGAAAAAACAATTGCCGTAAAAAAAGGTTATAAACTCACTGGTAGAAGAAAAACAGATACGCAGACCTATACAAATTCAAAAATTGGAATAAACGTTGAAACTGGTTACCAACTTATAAGCATTGAAAGCATTAAGTATATTGAAAAAAAGGGTAGAAAAGTTTATATTTTAACCGACACACAAGAACTTTCTACAAAATATTCTTTACAGCAACTAGAATCTATGTTTATGGGGTACAACTTTTACAGGTGTCATCAGTCTTTTATCGTTCCTGTAAATAAAATAACAAGCGTTGAAAACTCAGTTTTCGGTAACTCTCATGTTATAGGGCTAAAAGACTGTTCGCAGAAAGTCCCTTTAAGCAGAAATAAGTTCACAGAATTAAAGGAACTACTAAAAAATAAAGGTATATCATTTTGCTGATTTAATTTAAACTCCATATTCGTTATCTTATATTTAAAAAGTTTTTATAGAAAAGAGGTGTCTTATTGGAAAATCAAATAGTTTTTGACCATTACAAATATTTAATATATTTAGTAAATTGTGCTATTAACGAAAGTTTACCCTCATATACACCGCAAAATATAGATTTTTCAAAAATAATAAAACTTGGCAAACGCCTTTCTATAGCGTCTTTACTATATCCAATATTAAAAGACCTTAAAAACGACACTTTAACGCCAGAAATTTTAAAGCAATATAAAGATAATTACGATAAACACCTTTACAAAGATATTATACAACAAGAAGATATAAAAAACTTTATAAACTTTTGCGAAGAACAAAAAATCAAAAACGTACCTTTAAAAGGTAGTGTAGTAAAACATTATTACCCACAAACATATATGCGTACAATGGGTGATATCGACATTTGGGTTGACAAAGAAAGGCTGTCAGACGTAGATAAATATTTAATAAGTTTAGGTTTTGAATGTAAAGAAAAGTCAACGACTGACGACAAATATATTAAAAAGCCTATTTCTGTTTTTGAAGTTCACAAAGAAGTAACAAGAAAAGAGTTTAGCACCTCCTCTTATTTTAATCAAACTGTTTTTGAAAATTTAGAGCCAAACGGCGACTACAAATATTCCTTTAACTTTTCAAAAACTGATTTATATTTGCATTTAGTAGACCACGCCGCAAAACATTTTGTAGAGGGTGGACTATCAACAAAAATGCTACTAGATTTTTACGTTGTCAATGAAAACTTCAAAAAAACTTTAAGCAAAACCGATTTTATCAATATAGATAAAAAACTTGAAAATTTAAACTATAAAGTTTTCAACGATACAATTACAAACCTTGCGTATAATTGGTTTGTTCCAAACGGCACAGGGCTTGAAGATGATGAGATATCAAAATACATTATAAGTAGCGGACTATTTGGCACTGCGCAAAATTTATATAAATATAAAAGTGCAGTTGAAAATAAAAGTAAAAATTTATTTTTTCATATATTGAGATGGATTTTTCCAACTCCAACTATGATAAAACAAGCATTTGAAAAACCTAATAAAAAACCTTATTTAATTCCACTTTATTACTTTGTGTGGTGGGGTTGGAAATTTAATATATACGTGTTAAAAAGGACAAGAAATAAAGAAAATATAAAAACTGTTGCATCAGGTATTAAAGGTGCAAAAAATAGCAACTCAACTGATTTAAAATCTTTAAGCGACAGTATGAAACTTAATATAAAATAATCTCAATAAAAAATTGAAATTATTTTATATTTTTCATTTTAAAATTGCAGAATTTTGTAATTTTTTTACTATTTTAAAATTTTTTCGTATTTTCATTGACTTATTTTATATTTTTACGATATAATTATATACTAGGTTTATTACAAAAATAAAGAAAAGGAAGTTTAATTTAATGGATGTATCTATAGGTCGTATATATCAAGTAATAAAAACGAATTTAATATTTATTATAGCTTTTTCATTAATAGTTGGCGGTACGTTTTTCGTTGGCACAAAACTATTTATAAGCAATAAATATGAATCTACAGTAAAATTTTATGTTTCAACAAATGCACAAGGCACTTCTTCAGCCGAAGAAATTAACGCTTTAGCACTTGCTCAAAGGGTTGTTAATACATACATACAACTTTTAAGCACTACAAACTTTTTTGAGTCAGTAGCAGAAGAACTCGGCGAAGATTACACATGGCAAGAGGTAGCACTAAGCACAACTTTTTCCATACTAAACGATACTGAAGTTTTCCAAGCAAGCATTATAACTACAGACCCTGACGAAAGTTATAAAATTGCTAAAGCACTTGAAAAAGTTGCTCCTATCACTTTAGAAAGTTATAACGAAAGCTTAGACTTAAAAGTTGTAGATTCACCTATGCTTCCTAAAAACCCAGTTTCTCCAAACGCCACATTAAATACATTAATAGGTTTTATTTTAGGTGCAATTATAGCAACAGGTTTTAAACTTGTTAAGAGCTTTACAGATGTTAGAATTAGATACGACGACGACACATCAGAAAAACTAGGTGTTCCAGTACTAGGTACTATCCCAGACTTTAACAAAGTTATGTAATTATAATGAGGTGTAAATTTTGAAATCGATTTTTAGAAAACAAGTAACTCCTACAGTTGCTGATAAAGCACAACTTACTTTCCAAGTTCGTGAAGCATATAAAAACGCAAGGGCTAATATCGCCTTTTCGCTTATAAAACAAGGCTGTAAAAAAGTAATTGTTTCTTCATCTTTAAAAGAAGAGGGAAAAACAACAACATCAATAAATTTGGCAATTACATTTGCAAAACAAGTTAATACTAAAGTATTAATTATAGACTGCGACTTAAGAAAACCTAAAGTAAATAGATGTTTAGGGATTAAGTCTACACCAGGACTTACAAATGTAATTAGCGATGAAGTAACATTATATAATGCTATAAAACCTACAAATGTAGACAACTTGTATGCACTGTGTAGCGGTACTATCCCACCAAACCCATCTGAGTTATTGTCTAGTGAGTCTATGAAGAGAATAGTTGCAAAACTTGAAAAAGAGTACGACTATATCGTGTTTGACACACCTCCTATCAATATAGTATCAGATAGTTTATGCATAACTTCTTTAGTTGACGGTATTATTTTAACTGCTAAAGAGAACAGTTCAACGTACCCTGAATTTCACAAAACTATAGAAACACTAGAAAGAACTGGTGCTAAAATTTTAGGTGTAATTATAGTTGGTGTAGATACAAGAGCTAGAAAGTATGGCTCAAACTATGAGTATGAATATAAATATAAAGACGGCGAACTAGAATAAACGTGTGAAAGGTGCAAAAAAATGACAATTTACATCATAGTCACTTTAGCTATTGTACTTGTAGGCGTTGTATTTAAAGTTAATAAAACAAAAAAGCGACAAAAATATTTTCTCTTCTTTGCATTTTCACTACTTGCAATTATATCAAGCTTGCGTTCATATAACGTAGGCATAGACACTTTACAATTTTACGAAAACTATGTAAGGTATAATATTTACGATTGGTCGCAATTTGATTTAGTAAGGTACGAATTTGGTTTTTTTGCCCTTTACAAAATCTTAAATATGATATCGCCAGAACCTCAACTATTAATAATAGTAACTTCACTATTTATATGTTTTGCGGTCGGTCGCTTTATCTACAAAAATTCTTACGACGTTTTAATGGCTACATTTTTATTTATAACTTTAAATGTATTCTTTAATTATATGAATATAATGCGTCAAGCAATTGGCGTTTGCATAATTATTTTAGCTATAGAACTTTTAAAAAAACCAAACGCCAAAAATATAATACTATATAGCTTATTCGTAATACTTGCAATGCAATTCCATATTTCGTTATTTATAATGTTTTTACCTTTAATTTTTATAAAAATTCCGTATAAAAACATGGCTTTTATTGTAACAATTATCGGTGCAGTAGTTGCATTTGCTACAACTCACCTTTTATGGTCTATAGGTGTTGAATTTGCATTTTTTGAAAACTATGTAGACTATGGCTCAAACGAACATGGCGAGTCAAATTATGTTGCAGGGCTTTTAAACTTTGCTGTTTGCTTTGTAATTTTAATGTTTGGGCTGTTTATTTCACGCAACCAAACAAAAACTACTTTGAGTAAACATTACGCTCAAAAAAACGTGCTTAGCTTTTCTTTAAACGCATATTTAGTATCATTTTGCTTAATTTTCTTTGCCATGGCTATGCAAATGATAGTTTTACAAAGAATTGCTATAAGCTTTCAAATTTTTTATATAACTTGGATTTCAAATACTTTAGCTTTAGAAACGAGCAAAAGAGATAAAACTATATTTACATACGTAATTATGCTTGCAACAATGGGCTATTTCTTTGTAATTGGAATATTTAGACCGGAATGGTACGGTACTATTCCTTATGAATTTTTCTTTGAAGCACAAACAATAGTATATGTATAAATTGTAGGGCTTGTAGTTCTACTCCAATGTCACGAACTTAAGGTTTTACCTAGGTTATTTGATATTTTAAAATTAATAATATAATAGCATTAAAATTCAAACGAGTGTAGTGTCTTGTGCCAGTTAAAATTTTACGATAAAACGTGCAGATGTGGGGCTTGTGGTTCTACTCTTGCTGTTAAAACAGCAGTGATTGAAAATTTTACTTTGTCAAGTTTTAGATGCCACAGTATAGTAGAGGCGGTCATTGGCCGCCCTTTGGTATATTGCAAAATATTAATGTGGATAACGCACGTAATACAATTTCTTGGTTTAGGGACAATCCTGTGTGGTTGTCCGCTCAATACATCGCACTACTAGTATTTTTTATTTATTTTCTTAAGTTAGTGACAATGGGTTCTGTACTTGCCGTGAATAAACCACATAATATGCGTATTTTGACTATAAATTATATAAAACAGCTTAAAATACAAAATGCAACCACTAGTTGACATATTGAGCAGTGTCAGGTGGTAGATTTTTTTAAAATTTAATGATAAAATAAATTAAGTTCTTATTTTAATTGTTAAATAAATTTTATGGAGGTATATAATTATGACGTTCGCAGAAAAAATAGTAAATCTTAGAAAACAAAAAGGTTTATCGCAAGAAGAACTTGCATATAAAATGCACGTATCAAGGCAAGCTGTTTCAAAATGGGAAAGCTCAGTTTCGTCACCAGACACTGAAAAAATTATAAAATTGTCAAAACTATTTGAAGTAAGTATTGATTATTTGCTAAAAGATGAAATAGAGGAAAATCAAAATGTAAAAAAAGAAGAAAATAACAACGTTAATAATAGGAATATAATGGATGAAACAGAAAATTATTTACGTACAAAAAGAAAAACATCAACATATACCGCCGTTGCGGTTGTGATGTTTTTGCTTTCACCTCATGCATATATGTACTTGCAAGTGTTTGCTAATTCATATCTTGTTAGTTTAACAAATGATATAAAATCTTTATACGGTGTAATTGCATTTATAATATACATATTAATACCTATTATATTAATAGTAATAAGTAATTTAAAATCTAACAAAGTAGATTACATTAAAAGTAAAACATTTATAATTGATGAAAAAGTAGCTAATTTGGTAAACGAAGAAAGGGAGTTGTATAGGAAAAAATATAATATATTTACAGTCCTGGGTAGTGCTATATGCATAATACCAATAATAGTGAATATTATTTATACAGTAATAACCAATCTTGACTATTTCAGTGGACTATATACGCCGTATGGAGAAATAGTTACTTACTATTTAAATGTTTTTACAATACATAATTCATCAATTTATATACTACTAACTTGTTGTGTAGGGGTATTCTTACTAGTGAAAAATCGCATTAGGTGGGAGAGTTACAACACAGTCTTAAAAAAGAACGAACATAAAGTAAAAAGTAAGTTACAACAACGTATTTTGCTTATTTATAAATTACTTGTAGGTGGACTTACCGGAATAGCAATTGTATTACGCTTAAGATTTATAATAAGTGTTGATGATCTTTTTTTGATACCTTTTATAATAATACCATTTATAATAACATTTTACGTTTTAAATCTTTTCTTTGAGTATAAAAATGAAATTAACTTATATAAATGACGAAAACCTTTGTAAAACTTCAAAAAAATTAAAAATAAACATAAAAACATTGATATTTGGATTGTGGAACGTGGGTATATTTGCAAAATACTAACTTAGAAACACACAAAACATTAATGTTTTGTGTGTTATTCACGGCAAGAGTAGAACCATTGCCCTACTTTTTATTTTGTGCGTGACTTCAATATTTGATTTCGTGATATAATGCAGAAATTTTAAATGTCTTTTATAAATTAAAAATCCGTAAGGATTTTCACATTCATTCTGCATTCTCAATTCTGCATTAAATAACACCAAAACCTTAAGTTCGTGACATTGGGTTCTACTCTTCACTATTATTTATTCACTACTGTTAAAACGTAATCAAAGTTTGTGTCTATAAAAAGTTGTAAAAAAAATCCCACCTTAAAAAATTCAAGGTGGGAAAAAATTAATTACATTTTATCTTTATTATCTCTAATAGTTAAATGAATATTTTTTAAGATTTCAACTTTGTCGCTATCTCTTAAAATTCTATAGCTAATTAAAAGTTGTTGCTCGTCGTCTGTTAATTCGTAGATGCCCTCTTTATCATTAGAGTGCATACCTTCGTTTAAATGTTTAACATAGTCATCTAGTGCGAAAGGTGTCATATCTGTTTCAGCGTGATTAACACAGTCTAAAAATTCATCATAAGGGATATTTAGCATTTTGATAAGTTCCATTAAAGTGCTAATGCTAGGAGTAGTTTTACCGTTTTCATAATAAGTATATGTAGAACGGTCGATGCCTAAAGTTGTTGCAACTTGCTGCTGAGTTAGAGAGCAGAACTCTCTGTAGTTCTTTAGTAGAACACATAGTTTTTTGTTTACTTTTCTAGTTTGAGCGTGTTTTCTTTCAGGTTTTTTGATTTCCATATGATTTCAACTCCATTTTAAATTTTGATAGAGTTATTATATCACATTTAATCTAGCTTGTGCGGAGATATGTGTATATTAATCACTAAAAATCGAAAAAATTTTAAATTTTTTTAAAAAAAATTGTATTTTCTTCATTTTTGGTAAAATATTCCGCAAAATCATAAGCTTTTTTTAAAAATTTTAAAAATAAATAAGGAAAAAGCTTTTTATTTTTTGAATTTTAAGGTATAATATGGATAAGCAGTATATTACTTTAAATACTGTAATTTTATAAAATTTTTTATGGAGTGATTAGAATTATGCCATTAGTAAACGCAAAAGAAATGCTTACAAAAGCTAAAGAGGGACACTACGCTGTAGGTCAATTTAACATCAACAACTTAGAGTGGACAAAAGCAGTTTTATTAACAGCACAAGAACTTAACTCACCTGTTATTTTAGGTGTTTCAGAGGGTGCTGGAAAATATATGGCTGGTTACAAAACAGTAGTTGGTATGGTAAACGGTATGTTAGACGAATTAAACATTACTGTACCAGTAGCACTACATTTAGACCACGGCTCATATGACGGTGCATTAGCTTGTATTGATGCAGGATTTAGTTCAGTTATGTTTGACGGTTCACATTATCCAATCGAAGAAAACATCGCTAAAACAAAAGAACTTATCGCTATTTGCGAAAACAAAGGTTTATCACTAGAAGCAGAAGTTGGCTCAATTGGTGGTGAAGAAGACGGCGTTGTAGGTACTGGCGAATGTGCAGACCCACAAGAGTGCAAACAAATTGCAGATTTAGGCGTAACAATGCTTGCTGCAGGTATTGGTAACATACACGGTAAATACCCTGAAAACTGGGCAGGACTAAGCTTTGATACATTAGATGCTATCCAACAATTAACTAAAGATATGCCTTTAGTTTTACATGGTGGTACTGGTATTCCAGAAGATATGATACAAAAAGCTATTTCTCTAGGCGTATCAAAAATCAATGTAAATACTGAATGTCAATTAACTTTTGCAGCTGCTACTAGAAAATATGTTGAAGATGGTGGCGACTTAAAAGGAAAAGGCTTTGACCCTAGAAAACTATTAGCACCAGGCTATGAAGCGATAAAAGCAACTGTTAAAGAAAAAATGGAGCTATTTGGTAGCGTTAATAAAGCTTAATAATTTTTGTTTAAATATTTTTATATCGTGTTTACTTATTAACACGATATAAAATATCTATTAAAAAACACCTTATATAAACAAAGGTGTAGGATTGTTGAAAGTTGCAAAAACGCAAAATTATAAATAAAATTTTGTTTACTGTGTTATGCAAAATTGCAAATTGTCTTATATACAAATCGTATTATTTGCATTGCACTAACTTTTCAACAGCAACTAGAAAAACGACTTTATCAACATAATAAACACCTTTGTTTATACAAAGGTGTTTAAATATTTTTAATATGTAATTTTTAAATTAATGCATTAAAATTGCATCTTGAATGAAATTAGATATTTCATTATAAAATTGGGTAGGTGTGCTTTCATCAGTAAATAACGTCACAGGTTTTCCCATATCTAAGCTTAAAATACCCATTATTGAATGTGCGTCAATTCTGTAATTGTCACACTCGAAAGTCATTTTATAGTTTAAATAGTTATTTGAAATATTAACAAACCTTTTTGCGTCTTCAAAGTTGGAAATTGCAATAGTAGTGCTATGCATAGTGATTAACTCCTTAAAATTAAAATACGTTTCAAACTAATTTTAGCACTTTATAGCCCTAAAATCAATTATAAATTTACACATTATTCAAAAATTAGTGATATAAATAAAAAATATAATATACAGTAGCACTTTTTATGGACAAGTTTGCTACTTAGTTAGTAGGTGGAGCAATGAATTTTTATATTTACACAATAGGTTGCAAAGTAAATAAATATGAATCTCAATTAATTTTAGAACTTTTATGTCAAAATAAATATGAGATTGCAAAAAATCCTGAACAGGCAGATATAACAATAGTAAACTCATGTACAGTAACATCAGTAAGCGATAGCAAAGTGATGAAACTTTTAAGAAGGATAAAAAGAGAAAATCCGAAAACTATTCTTATTTTAACAGGTTGCTTGCCTCAGGCTTTCCCAAATGAAAAAGATAAATTTAGTATTGCCGATATTGTTATGGGCAATAAATGCAAAAAAGATATTATAAACTTAATTAATCAGCACTTAAGTACTGGTGAAAAAGTTTTTAAAATAGATACGCATAATAAAAACGACAAGTTTGAAAGTGGAAAAGTGCATACTTTTAACGAAAGAACACGTGCATTTATTAAAATACAAGATGGTTGCAACAGGTTTTGTTCCTATTGTATTATTCCTTTTTCAAGAGGAGATATACGCTCAAAGCCTATAAGCGAGCTTGAGCAAGAAGTG
>CAYJFG010000018.1:0-1641 GCA_964369305.1 uncultured Eubacteriales bacterium | reverse complement strand
CAAATAAAGGCTATAAAGAGATTGTTTTAGTAGGGATTAACCTTTCTACTTATGGGCAGGAGTTTAATATAGATATCGCCGATGCTTGTAAAGTTGTTTGTAGTATAAATGGGATTGAGCGTGTACGTTTAGGCTCGCTTGAACCGTTTAGAATGGATAATGAAACTATCAAGAAGCTTGCACAAGAAGAAAAGTTTTGTCCGCAGTTCCATATATCTTTGCAAAGTGGAAGTGATAAAACTTTAAAGCAAATGAACAGGCAATATACAAGTGGTGAGTATTTTGAAATTATAACTAATATTAGAAATGCTTTTGAAAACGCAAGTATTACTACAGATGTTATGGTAGGTTTTCCAGATGAAAGCGATGAGGATTTTAACAACTCTTTAGAATTTGTGAAAAAAGTAGGTTTTGCAAAAGTTCATGTTTTTGCGTATTCAAGGCGTAAAGGAACAGTTGCAGACAAAATGGAAAATCAAATACCACAAAATATAAAGGAGCAACGCTCTAAAAAAATGATATCTGCTACTAATTTAACAACAAATGAGTTTTTAAAATCTCAAATAGGAAAAACATCGCAAGTAATATTTGAAACGTATAAAAATAACGGTACAGCTCAAGGGTATACAAAAAATTACACTAAAGTATCTGTAAAAACTGATGAAGATTTAACTGGACAAATTAAAAATGTAAAAATAATTGATGTTGAAAACGATATATGTAACGCCCAAATTTTATTTAATTCGTAATTTGTGATAATTCGTAATGCGTAATTAAAAGGAAGTTTTTATATTAGATTGGTTAAAGATTTTTTAGTTTATATATGAATAACCCCTAACAACTCTTTTAATATAGTTGTTAGGGGTTATTTAAATATTTTGTAGGGTTTGTAATCTCTAGTTTAAAAGATTAGTAAACCTTTATAAATCAGCTAAATTATAAGGTGTTTGCTGATAAACGTAATAATTTAACCAGTTTGAGAAAATCAAAGATGCGTTACTTCTCCATGTAAGTTTTGGTGTTGCGTGGATATCGTTGTTTGGGAAATAATCATAAGGTATACGAGGATTTATTCCCTTTTTAACATCTCTAAAATATTCGTTTGCAAGAGTTTGTCTATCATACTCGCCGTGTCCTGTAACAAAAAATTGTCTGCCATCTTTTGAACATACAACGGCAACACCTGCTATTTCAGAAGTAGCTAAAATTTCAAGGTCTTCATTTTTTAAAATATCGTCGCTTATAATTTTAGTGTTTCTTGAATGAGGCATTTTGAATTTATCGTTAAAACCTCTTACTAATGGGTGTTTTGTGTTTAAAATTCTATGAGTAAAAATACCGCTTAGTTTTTCATCAAGTGTATATTTAGGTACGCCATAGTGGTAATACAAACCAGCTTGAGCTCCCCAACATATGTGGAATGTGGAATATACATTAGTTTTTGTCCACTCCATAATCTCGCATAGTTCTTGCCAATACGCAACGTCTTCAAACTCCATAAGTTCAACTGGAGCTCCTGTTATTATCATTCCGTCGTACTTTTTATGTTTAACTTCGTCAAAAGTCTTGTAAAAACTAGTTAAGTGGTCGGAATTTGTATTTTTTGAGGTGTAAGTTGCAGTTTGTAATAATTCAATATCT
>CAYJFG010000017.1:17357-25940 GCA_964369305.1 uncultured Eubacteriales bacterium | reverse complement strand
ATCACCCTCTTTATATATATTATACCATATTTTTTAGAGTTTTGAAAGGTTGCCCTTGCTCAACTCCACACTCCAAACTCTTAAGTTGCTTGCAGAGTTCTTGCCTTATAGCATACTTTTTCATATTCGTGGCACTGATTGTTTTTATATATTTATCAAAATTAGTCCCTTTCATAAAAAATAATAGGCTGTAGTATTAAATTTTGCTCACCGCTCAAAACATTCACTGTTAAAAAGTGAATAATAAGCAGTGTGAATACAAAATAATTTTAATACTTCAGCCTATTTAATTTATTTAGATGAATTTTTATTTATTCATACAGTGGGTATTTATCGCAAATTTCAGTAACACCTTTGCGTACTTTATCTGCGTTGCCCTCAAAGTCTTCGATAATTAAATGGATAAATTCAGCGATTTTATCCATATCACTTTCGTTTAAGCCTCTAGTTGTAACGGCAGCTGTACCAATTCTGATACCACTAGTTACAAATGGACTTCTAGGCTCTTGTGGAACTGTATTTTTATTAACTGTGATATAAACTTCGTCAAGTCTATGTTCAAGCTCTTTACCTGTAATATCATTTTCTCTTAAATCAAGTAACATTACGTGGTTATCTGTTCCGCCTGACACAAGTTTATAACCTCTATCAATTAAACCTTTCGCTAAAGCACTACAGTTAGAAACGATTTTTTCGCCATACTCTTTAAATTCTGGTTTTAAAGCTTCGCCAAAGCACACTGCTTTTGCTGCTATTGTATGCATTAATGGACCACCTTGAGTACCTGGGAAAATAGCTTTATCAACAGCTTTTGCAAATTCTTCTTTACATAAAATCATACCGCCTCTAGGGCCTCTTAATGTTTTATGTGTTGTTGTTGTTACAAAGTGAGCGTATGGAACTGGGTTTTCGTGAACGCCTGCTGCAACAAGTCCTGCGATATGTGCCATATCAACCATTAGATATGCACCACATTCGTCTGCAATTTCTCTAAACTTTTTAAAGTCAATTTTTCTAGGATATGCACTTGCACCGCAAACTATTAATTTTGGTTTGCATTCTTTTGCCATTTCCATTACTTTGTCGTAATCTATAGTATGAGTAACTTCGTCTACACCGTAAGAAACGAAATTGTAGTATTTACCTGATAAGTTTACTGGTGAACCATGTGTAAGGTGACCGCCTTCGCTTAAATTCATACCCATAACTGTGTCGCCTGGGTTTAGCATTGCAAAGTAAACTGCCATATTTGCTTGTGCGCCTGAGTGAGGTTGTACGTTTGCATGGTCTGCACCGAATAACTCGCACGCTCTTTTAATTGCAATTTCTTCTACTACGTCAACACATTGACAACCGCCATAATAACGTTTTGCAGGGTATCCTTCAGCATATTTATTTGTAAGCACGCTACCCATAGCCGCCATTACTGCTGGTGAAACGATATTTTCAGAAGCAATAAGCTCTAAATTACGTTTTTGTCTTTTTAATTCCTCGTTCATAGCTTTTCCTACTTCTTCATCTGCTAAAGTAGTAAATCCTATACTATCCATAATATCATTGTACATTTTTTTTCGTCCTCTCGTCGGTTTATTAATTGAATATATATATTATATTCCAAATTAATGCATAATTCAAGTTTATTTATGTTTTTTTAATCTTTTTTGGTGCATAATCTTTCATATCTGGTATTGCTCCACCTGCAATTGCCCATAGATAAAGGCTTGCTACTGTTGCGTATGGCGAATATCTTCTTGCATACTTATCAAAAAGTTTTTTATCTATCTTTCTATGATGGTATAACATACGCATACCACGCAGTATTGCAAGATCGCCAAAGCTTAATATATTTTGGCGTTGCATGGAAAAGATCATAAGCATTTCAGCAGTCCATTCACCTATACCTTTTAATGATGAAAGACTTTTTATAACTTCTTCATCAGATAGATGTATAAGGTTTTCAACATCAAATTCACCGCTTGATACTTTATGTGCAAAGTCTTTTATATACTCGGCTTTTCTAAAACTGATACCTATACTTTGTAGTTCGTTTATGTCAATTTCGTTTATAGTTTGAGCGTTTACAATCTTTAATTTATCACAAAGCCTTTTCCAGATAGTAAGTTGTGCAACAGTTGAAATTTGCTGACCTATTATGTGATGAACTACAGAAGAAAACAAGTCTGGGTTTATTTCTCGTTTAATTTCGCCTACTTGCTCTATAACTTGTGCTAGTTTTTTATCTTTGTTTTTTAAATACTGTATCGCTTCATCGCTATATTTAAAATATAATGTTTTGTTTTCCATATATTACCTATAAATTTATTCTATTTTTAAAATGTATTTAAATTAGTGAAAAGTGAATAGTGAAAAGTGAATAGTGGATAGTGAAAAGTGAAAATTTAAATTCTCACGGATTTTATTTTGTATAATTTTTCACTGTTTATTATTAATTATTCGTTAAAAAATTTATGCTTTTATGCGAAATATATCGTCAAACTTTACTGTTTAAAAAATCAATTAATGCGTTTGCACTTATTTCTTTAAGCTCAAAATAGTTTTGCTTTTCGCTCATATTTTCAAGATAATGTGCGTCGCTATCTTTTACGATATGCATATTTTTTATGCATGGGTGGTCGTTTAAAAGAGTTTCATAATCTCCGTCACGGCTTAATTCAACTGCTGTAAAGTTTTCTTCCTCTGGAATTGCTGACAAGCTAGAAATAACACTGTAACTATCTCTATCTATATGTGCTGGAAAGCATACGCCGTCAAACTCGTTTTTTATTAAATCGTTTAAACCTGATATACTTATATCTGTGGCGGTTATAAGTAGTTTTTCCTCATGTCCTACTACTTCGTCGTTCTCATCAAGTATACTTTGCGAGCCGTATATATCTACTCTGTTTTTAATATCAAGTATATGCGGTTCTAAAAAATCGTTGAATTTTTCAGCCAATTCAAGTGTTCTAAATAGGCACACCATATGTATCTCTTCTGAGGTGCAAAGTTCCATACCAGCAACAACACATATTCCATTTTTCTGCCCCAACGCCATAACCGCTGGGCAATTTTTAATGGTGTTATGGTCTGTAAGTGCTATTATATCAAGCTCAAGAATTTTTGCCATACCTATTATATTATTAGGTGTCATGTCATTATCACCACAAGGTGATAGACACGAATGTAAATGTAAATCGTAATACACTTTCATTATTTTTCTTCCTGTAGTAAATTATATATTTTTATAGCTAGGTTGTAACTTGTTTCTTCGCTTTGCAAAATTGCCACTTGTTGAACGTCTGCTTTTTGTTTTGCATCATCATCAAGTGTTGAGTTTTCTACAAGTAGTATGCATGATATATCTGCTAAAACGGCAACGGCTATTGCATTTACATTGCCCATTACTGTAAGCCAAACGTCATTTTCTTGTGCTTTTCCCATAACAAAACTTAGCAAATCGCCTATGTAACAATTTTCAATTTCTCTGTTTGTGCCGTCGTTTCCTGCTATTATTTTACAATTTAATTTTTGAGATAATTCTTTTACGGTCATTTTAAAAGCCCCCTTTATTTAATTCGTAATGCGTAATTCGTAATTCGTAATTAAAGACAAAAACGTAAAAATTATATTAAAAACAGTTATAACTATTAAATACAAATATCATGTTTATTAATTCGTAATTGAAAGACAAAAATATAAAGTTTTATATTTTTTCTGGATACTGGTATCTGGCATCTGGTATCTAATTGTACATTATTTAAAAGTTTTCTCCCATATTATGTAAAGTATCGGCAACACTTTTTATTTGCTCTTTTAATACGAAAATGCAATCTGTTAATTTTGTTTCGCCTTTTACAATATCCTCTGCCATTGCTTTACAAGACGGAGCTCCGCAACTGCCACAATCTAAATTCGGCAATTTTTTTACTATTTCGTCTCTTTCTTTCATCATATGCATAGCTTCGGTTATATCGTTGCTTAGATTTAAAACGTTTGCAAATTCTAAATCTTTATCCCAGTACATATCTTTAGGGATTGCTTCTTTATCTAAATTATTTCTTTCAAACGGTAGATATTTTTTAAGGCTATGTATTCTTGCTTGTCCAACATATGCATTTTCAACACATAAAACACCACCTACACAACCGCCTGAACACGCATTTAATTCTACAAAATCAATATCGTTAATTCTTTCGTCCTCTAGTCCGTCAAGAACTCTTATAACATTTTCTATACCGTCGGCAGCTAGATATTTATAATTACTAACTGCTACAGATTCACCACCGCTTGACGCCCAACTAACTCCAAGCATACCACTGTGTGCGTACCTTTTTATTTTTTCTGGTTTTAATTTGTCCATAGCTTCTGTTAAAATCGGATATATTTTACTAATTGCTATGGCGTCTGCAATTACTGACTTATCTTGAGTTGCAGGGTTTTTAATCTCTGTCATTTTAGCTGGACAAGGTGTTATAAAAAACGCACCTATCTTGTCCATAGGTAACCCTGTTTCTTCATGTGCTTTTTCTTTAGCAATCATTGCTGTAAGCTCCATTGGAGCTTTTAAAGGTAAAATATTGTCTATTAAAAAAGGAAATCTAATTTTTATAAGCCTTACAATTGCAGGACACGCTGAACTGATAACAGGCTTTTTAAGTGTATTTTCTTTAAAAAGTTTTTTAGTAGCACTACTTACAAGCTCAGCACCAGCTGACGCTTCGTAAATGCTATCAAAACCAATTTCTCTTAAACCATTTAACACAAAATCTATACCTTTTAAATTATTAAATTGACCGAATAAAGCTGGGGCTGGAATTGCTATAGTATACTCATAATCCTTAAGTACTTCTAAAGTTGATGATTGTGCTTTTTTTGCAAAATGTGGACAGACCCTTATACATTCGCCACAATCTATACATCTTTGAGAAATAATTTGAGCTTTGCCGTTTCTAACTCTTATAGCTTCGGTAGGACATCTTTTTATACAATTTGTGCAACCGCAACACTTATCTTTATCCAGTGTAACTGAATGATAATATGTAGCCATTTTTCTCTACTCCAACATCTATATATTTTATGCGTTTACAGATAGATACATTGTAGTACCTTTGCCCATTTCTGTTTCAATTTTCATGCTATCTGTATATTTTTTTATATTTGGTAAACCCATACCAGCACCAAAACCTAAATTACGTGCATTTTGAGATGCTGTAGAAAATCCCTCTTGCATAGCTTTTTGAACATCTGGTATGCCAGGGCCTTGGTCTACAAATTTCATATTCACTTTATCTGGGTATATCTCAACAAAAATTTGACCACCACCTGCATGAATTACTAAATTAATTTCAGCTTCATACATTGAAATAGCCACTTTTCTAATAGCTAAATTGTTGTATCCTAGTTGCTTTAATGTCTGTTTTACAGAGCTTGACGCTTCGCCTGCTCTTGTGAAATCTTCATCAGACACATTAAAATTTAAATTAATTAATTCCATCGCTTTCGCAACCTCCTTGCAAGCCGTTTGAGTAAAGCACCCCACAAGCAGTAAACATTCTTAAATTAGTTTTAAGTAGTGTTATATTTTTTTGTTTAGCAAGGTCTATCATTGTTTGATTAGGTGTTTTACCACGAACAAATACAATGCATATCATATCCATCATTTCAGCCGTTCTTATTACTTGTGGATTTACTAAACCTGTTAATAAAACGGATTGATCTTTTACAAACGCTAACACGTCGCTCATCATGTCGCTACCGCAAGCCGTTTTTATTTCGGCGTTTAAGTCACATTCTAAAACTACCGATGCATTTAGTAGCTTAATAATATCGTTTATATTCATACAAAATAACCTCCAAAGAATTTACATATCGTTTAATATTTATATAATAACATAATCAGCAATTTAACTCAATAATTTTTTATAAAATTTATCTATTAAAAATGCTCCAAGTGGTGCGGTGATTAGTATTGATAATACGGCAACTGTTAAAATAATATTACCAGATGTTAATCCCATTGCTAGTGGAATACCGCCAATAGCTGCTTGTACTGTTGCTTTTGGGATATAAGCTATAACGCAAAATAGTCGTTCTTTTAAGTTTAAATTAGTTTTAATTAGGCAAATTAACACACCTAACATACGGAAAATTAGAACGCACAAAATTAAAATTATTGCTCCTATGCCGCTTGAAAAAGCGTAATTAATATCTACACTTGCACCAACAAGCACAAATAACATCACTTGAGCTACTACCCATAATTTGTTGTATTTTACGCTTAATCTTTTTGAAACTTTTGGACGTTTTCGGTTTAACGCTATACATATAAACATTGTAGCTATTAAAGATGAAAAAGGAATAAAGTTTTTGAAATTATCTTCAAAACTTACAAATAAAAAAGATATGCAAAGTATGATTATTACCTTTGCGGTGTCACGTATATTTATTTTTTTTAAAAGTTTGCTTAGTAGTATGCCAGATAAAAAACCTACCAAAACACCTATTATAATTGTAAATGGTATTTGTATTAAAGGTAATGGATTAATATTTCCTTGAGTTGAAACGTTTAATAAAGAGGAAAATAACGCTATTACTATAATGTCGTCAACTGTTGCACCTGCTAAAATCATTTGCGGTATGCTTTTTTCTTTGCCGTATCCATTTTCTATTAGATTAATCATTTTAGGAACAATAACAGCTGGTGAAACGGCGGCTATAACGCAACCCATAATCATTGCATCTATTGTGGAAATTTCAAAAAATAATGGTGCTAAAAGTGTAACTGCTCCAATTTCAAGCAATGCTGGTATAAAACATATTAATATAGACGGTCGCCCTACTTTTTTTAAGTCTGACAAGTTTAGAGTAAGTCCTGCCCTAATAAGTATTATAATTAAAGCGATTTTTCTTATTTCTTCTGATATATTAAGGATAGAACTATCTATTAAATTAAACGCATACGGGCCTATTAAAATACCTACAACTAACATACCAAGTAAGCTAGGGATAGATAATTTTTTGCATAACTGTCCTGCAAGAAGTCCGAGTATCAATATTAATGCTAAACTTAAAAACATACTTCACCTCTATATATTTATTATATAGTATAATATCATAAGTTTTTAATAGTAACAAGACTTTTGTATTTTTGTATGTCGCAAAGTTATAAAAGTATTTAAAGTGTGTTTTGTAGCAATCTAAAAAATTACAAATTTACTTAAATATTTTAAAGATTGGTATTGCATATTGAAAAATTTTGTGTTATAATTCTTATTGCATGTGATGTCCGTTTTATTTAAAATGGGAGTCAACGGCTTATAAAGTCGAAATATTGAAGCGAACAGTCCTCTGCTTTTAGCAAGAATGTTTGAAATTTTTAGGAGGAAATAAAATCATGAATGCACTAAACTTAATTGCACAAGAATCAATTAAAAAAGAAATCCCAAAATTTGGTATTGGTGATACTGTAAAAGTAAGCGTTAATATCCGTGAGGGCGAAAGAGAAAGAATACAAATGTTTGAAGGTACTGTTATTGCTAAAAAAGGCAGTGGCGTTGCTAAAACATTTACAGTAAGACGTGTTTCTTATGGCGTTGGCGTTGAGAGAGTTTTCCCAATTCACTCACCAAACGTTGTTGACGTTAAAGTTATTAGATACGGTAAAGTGCGTAGAGCAAAATTATACTATCTTCGTGATAGAGTTGGTAAAGCCGCAAAAGTTAAAGAGCAAATTCGCTAATTTAGCTAAACTATGGGGCGGTTTAAGTCCTTGCAAAGTGTGGGTAACTGCACTCTGGTAGGCTTTTGGGAAAGGTAAAGGATAACAATTTAAAACTTGTAAATTCGTTATAAATGTAACTGATATTTAGAGGCGTATAGTTGTGAAGTAAACAAAAATATTGCATTTTTGTACTTTGCTTTTTATCAACAGTTTAAGGGACTTTTATAAGTCCCTTTTTTGCTTTAATGGTTGAATTTCTAGGAGAGATGATGGGTATGAAAAATAACGATTATGAATATAAAATAGTTGTAGACAAAGAATATGAGTCTACAGGTGAAAATTCCGAAAAAGAAGTTAAAAAAAGTATAACTGCAGTAGCTATAAAAAACTTAACTAAAGAAGAAAAGAAAAAACAAAAAGAAGAGTTAAAACAAGCTGCTATTAGGGAAAAACAACTAGCAAAAGAAAAGAAAGCTAAAGAAGAAAAAGAAAAAGCCGAAAAACTAGCAAAAGAAAAAGAAAAAATTCGTTTGCAAAAAGAACAAGAAAAAGCTAAAAAAGAAGAACAAGCAAGGCTAGAAGCTGAGAAAAAAGCGAAAGCTAAAGAAAAAATAAAAGCAGATAAAATAAAAGAACAAGAGTTAAAAGCTAAAAAAATTCAAGAGCAAAAAGAAAAAGAAGAGGCTCAAAAAATTAAAAAAGCTAAAGAACTTGAAAGACAAAAAGAAAAAGAAGAAAAATTAAAACTTCAAAAAGAAAAAGAACTTCAAGAGGCTCAGGCTCAAAAAGAAAAAGAGATTGAAGACCAAAAAGTTAAAGATGAAGAGTTAAAACTTCAAAAAATAAAAGAAAAAGAAGAGGCT
>CAYJFG010000017.1:1621-17257 GCA_964369305.1 uncultured Eubacteriales bacterium | reverse complement strand
AAGGCTCAAAAAGAAAAAGAAATTGAAGAGCAAAAAGCTAAAGATGAAGAGTTAAAACTTCAAAAAATAAAAGAAAAAGAAGAAGCTAAGGCTCAAAAAGAAAAAGAAATTGAAGAGCAAAAAGCTAAAGATGAAGAGTTAAGACTTCAAAAAGCAAAAGAAAAAGAAGAGATTGTACAAAAAGATGATAAACTAGGTGAAACATCTAATGATGAAATAGCTTACGATTTAGCAGAAGAAGATTTAGTATTAGGCGAAGTAAAAAAACTTTCTCAAGAAAGAAAAGCTAAAAAACAAGCAGATAAAAAAGATAAAAAGAAAAAACAACCAAGTGGCGAAAAAGAGAAAAAAGAGGGCGTTTTATTCTTTATATTTGACACATTAAATTTTGTAATTGTGTTGTTTGCTGTTTTTGCTATCGTTTTAACTTTCTTCGTAAGAATTATAGATGTACAAGGAATTTCAATGGATAACACTTTAAATGATGGAGATAAGCTTTTAGTAACTACTTTCTCAAATGATGTTGAGTACGGCGACATTATAATAATAAGTCATGGTCAGCACTACAGCGAACCTATAGTTAAAAGAGTAATTGCTACTGAGGGTCAAGAAGTAAAAATTGATTATGATAAAGATATTGTAACTGTTGACGGCGTAGTTTTAGAAGAGGATTATATCGCAGAAGCTGATATGAGCAGAACATCAGAGCAAATCTATGATAATGTAAAAGTACCAGAAGGTATGGTTTTTGTAATGGGCGATAATAGAAATCATTCGCTTGATAGCCGTTCAGAAGAAGTTGGCTTGATTTATGAAGATGATATTGTAGGAAAAGCTGAGTTTATTGTTTTCCCATTTGACAGATTTTCGTCATTATATTAAATAAAGTTTAAACTGTGTCAATAAAGTTGATTATGACAAATGGTAAGTTTGTTTGCGATTTTTATTGATGCAGTTTTTTTATAAAAGAGGTGTGTTCTTTTGTTAAGGGTAGAGCCGACATTAAAAATGATAGAACAGTGGAATAAAACGTTTCAAGAATATAAAGATATATTAAAACCAAATAGAAAAACTGGTCAAGAATTAGTTGAGTTTTTAAAGTCTAAATATGAACTAGAACAAATACAAAATAAAAAATTCAGTGATTTAATGTGTAAAACAGTCTTAGAAAATGATATTTATAAAGAGAAGTTATCAAAAGACAATCCGCCAAAACCAATTTGTTTTATGATTAAAAATGATTTAATATGTATTGACTTAAACAGTGGAACGTTCCAAGTTGAAGATAACGAAAATTTGTGGGACGAACTATTTGCGTATAGAGGGTTAGACGAAATTGATTTAAAAAACTATTATCTTGTGTTTGAATATATATCATGTTTGAAAAAATTTAATAAATTGGAAAATGTATTAAAAGAAATGGAGTAAGATGTTTTATGGTTGAAAGTAAAGAGAAAACAAAGAAAAAATTTGTAGTTTTAAAAAGAATTTGTTTTAGTTTTGCTATTTTAATTTTAGTGGTAACAATATCATTTTTTGTGTTTATAGTTCCGTGGTCATATGAAAGCGTACCTGTAAAAACTGATGAAAACACTAGAATTATTTCATATAATATTAAATATGCAGAAGATTGGCTAGAGAGTTTTGAATACAGAAAAGATGTTATACTTGAACAATTATATAGCTATAACGCAGATATAATATCACTACAAGAGGCAAATTACGGTTGGATGAATAACGACGATGGTTTGCCAGTGCTGTTAGAAGAATATGCTTACGTAGGTGTGGGGCGTGAAGATGGTGATACACAAGGAGAGTATGCTCCTATTTTCTATTTAGAAGATAAATATAATGTGTTAGAAAGTGATACGTTGTGGCTTTCTCAAACGCCTAATGAAGTGTCAATAGGTTGGGACGCATCAACTTATAGGATAATGACTTATGTTACTTTTGAAGATGTAGAAAGTAAAGAAATATTTACAGTTTACAATACTCACCTAGACCACATAGGAGAAGATGCAAGAAAAAACTCAGTTGATTTAATAATTAATACAATAAATGAAAATGAAAATCCTTATATAATAACAGGCGATATGAATTTCCCAAGTTTTGATAATTTATATAATGAATTTACAAGTGTTGTAGACGATACGAAAAAAATAGCTCAAAGTAGCATGAATTACGGTACGATAAATTATAATTTTAGTTATAATATGTTTCATTTTATAACTATTGATTATATATTTGCAAGCAAAAACGATTTTGAAATAATTAATTATAGAGTAGACCCTACTTATAAATTTGAAGATAAACCCGTAAGCGACCACTTTCCAGTAATAGTGGATTTTAAAATAAATGTTATGTAGAGGAAATAAAAATTATGGATATGCACAAAAAAAGAGAAATGAGAAGACAAAAAAGCGAAATTAAAGAAAAAAGACAAGATAATTCAGTAAAAGTAAACTGGTTTCCAGGTCATATGACAAAAGCATCAAGGCAAATTGAAGATAAGCTGAAATATGTTGATATTGTTGCAGAAATTATAGATGCAAGGATACCTATTAGTAGCAGAAATCCAAAACTTGATAGCATCATAAAAAATAAACCACGCTTAATTATTTTAAATAAATGCGACATGGCAGACAGTAATAAAACTAATTTATGGATTGAGCATTTCAAAAAACAAGGGATAAAAAGTATTGCACTTGACTGCAAAACAGGTAGAGGTGTAAATAATTTTGCACCAGCTGTACGTGAAGTTATAAGCGATAAATTAGAAGTTGCGAAAAACAAAGGTATTGTAAATTACACAATTAAAGTAATGGTTGTAGGTATTCCAAATGTTGGTAAGTCGTCTTTTATAAATAAAATCACAAAGAAACAAAGAGCAAAAACAGAAGATAGACCAGGCGTTACAAGAGGTTTAAACTGGTTTACTGTAGATAAATATTTTGAAATTTTAGATACTCCAGGTGTGCTATGGCCTAAATTTGAAGATGTTGAAGTTGGCGAAAAATTAGCATTTACAGGAGCGGTAAAAGATGATTTAATGGATGTAGAATCACTCGCAGTACGACTTTGCGAAGTTTTAAAAATGAATAAAACAACACAATTTATAGAAAGATTTAAATTGCAAGGTGTTGACTTAGACGAATTATCACCTTACGAATTACTAGAAGTTATGGGCAAAAAAAGAGGAATGCTCATGTCTGGTGGTGTAGTTGATACTATGAGATTGTCGGTAGTTTTACTTGATGAATACAGAGGGGCAAAACTAGGTAAAAATACGCTTGAAATGCCACCTACTTAATTAAATGAGGTGATTTTTATGGAATGTAACAATATGCTTATGCATGAACAAAGCCTTTATCAAAAGGGATTTAATTTAATTTGCGGAGTAGATGAAGCTGGACGTGGTCCGCTTGCAGGGCCTGTATGTGCAGCGGCTGTTATACTAAATAAAAATCAAATAATTGAGGGCGTTACAGACTCAAAAAAACTTAGCGAAAAGAAAAGAGAACAGCTATTTGACGTTATTAAAAATGAGTGTTTATCATATAGCATAGCGTTTGCAAGCGTTGAAGAAATAGAGGAAATAAATATACTAAATGCTACAATGCTTGCTATGAAAAGAGCAGTTGAAAATTTAGAAATCAAAGCAGAATTTGCTATTATTGATGGAAATAAAATACCAGATTTAAATATTGAGGCACAGGCGATTGTTAAAGGTGACTTAAACAGTATGTCTATAGCGGCAGCGTCAATACTTGCAAAAGTTACTAGAGATAGGCTTTTAGTTGAGTATGATAAAAAATATCCGCTGTATCAATTTGCAAAGCATAAAGGGTATGGTACTAAATTGCATAGGGAATTAATTTTAGAACATGGACCTTGTGACATTCACAGAAAATCTTTTTTGAAAAAAATTATTAAGAGTGGTGTGTAGTTGTGAATACAAAAATCATAGGAAACGCAGGAGAAAATATAGTTGAAATTTTTTTGAAAAATAAAAAATGCGATATAGTTTTGCGTAATTACAACACTAAATATGGTGAAATAGATATAATTGCAAAAAACGAAGAATATATTATATTTGTTGAGGTAAAAACACGTAGTAAAATATCTGAAATTCGCCCAAGTGACTCTATAAATAGAGCGAAAGTTATTAAAATTTTAAAGACTGCAAATATGTTTTTATCTACAAATGAAATAAATAATTTGCAACCAAGGATTGATGTTGCAGAAGTTATAGTTGATAAAGACACTTTAAAAATGCAAAGTTTAAATTATATAAAAAATGCAGTGGAAGAGGAAAGGTATTACTATGAGGCTGTTTGATTTGCATTGCGATACTTTGTATAAGATAGTTGAGGAGAACTCTAATTTTTTTAATGATGATTATGATATAAGTGTAAATAAGGCTTTAAATTATAAGCCGTGGATAGAATGTGTCGCTATATGGGTACCTGATGAGGTGTGTGTAAGTGATGCATTTTTCTTTGTCGAAAAAGCTCGGAAAATGCTTGATAAGCAGATTAAAAGTATAGGGGATATAAGTTTAATTGAGAATAAAGCTAAGTTAAATGAAATTGCAATTCAAGAAAAATCAGGTTTTATTTTTACAGTTGAAAACGGCAAAGGTTTAGGCGGAAAGCTTGAAAATATAAAGAAATTTCATGACATGGGAGTAAAAATTTTAACTCTAACATGGAATGAAGAAAACGAGATTGGAACAGGGAATAAAAGTAAGAAAAAGTACGGACTATCTGAATTTGGTAAAGATGCGTTAAGAGAGCTTGAGAAATATAATATAGTGGTAGACATTTCCCATGCAAGCGATTATCTTTTTTATGATGTTGCCTCAAACTGTAAAAAAACGTTTATTGCAACACATTCAAATTCAAGAAAAATTTGCAATAATTTACGTAATTTAACTGACGAACAATTTAACATCATATGTAAAAATAAAGGTGTTGTGGGGTTGAATTTTTATAAATATTTTTTAGAAGAAAACGGCAATTCTGATTTAATAGACATAGTAAAGCACTGCGAACATTTTCTATCTTTAGGCGGAGAAGATTGTGTTTGCATTGGCAGTGACTTTGACGGTGCAGACATGGGAAAAGGTATGAAAAATATTAAAAATATTTATAATCTAAAAGAGTTGTTTTTAAAATTAAATTACAAAGAAACGTTAATAGATAAAATATTTTTCCAAAACGCATACCACTTTTTGCTAAACTTTGACATTTGATAAAAGATAGTATATAATGTAGATGTAAAAGTATGTTGCAAAGAAAAAGTGAAAGGATTTGTAAATGTTATGATGTACAATAGTACTACAGATAAGAAAATTAGTGTAAGCTCAGCACAAGCAATATCTCAAGGGATATCAAATGATGGTGGTTTATTTGTTCCAAGTGAAATAGTAAAATACTCTACTGAAAAAATAAAAGATATGTTGCCTTTAAGTTACAACGAAAGGGCAAAAATAATAATAAAAGATTATTTAACTGACTTTACGCAAGAAGAAATTAACGACTGTGTAGACAATGCTTATACAAGCGAAAAGTTTGGCGATGAAAATCCTGCACCACTTGTAAGTATTGATGATAAAGATGTTAAAATAAATATGTTAGAGCTTTGGCACGGTCCTACTTGTGCATTCAAAGATATGGCATTACAAATATTACCTCATTTTTTAACTAAAGCGTTAAAGAAAACTTATGAGGGCAAAAAAGCAGTTATATTAGTAGCTACTTCAGGTGATACAGGCAAGGCAGCACTTGAGGGCTTCAAAGATGTTGAGGGTACAGAAATTATGGTTTTCTATCCTGAAAAAGGTGTAAGCCCTATGCAAAAACATCAAATGGATACTCAAGCAGGAAAAAATGTAAATGTTTGTGCAGTTAAAGGTAATTTTGACGACGCTCAAACAGGCGTTAAAGTTATTTTTACAACAAAAGAGATTATAGAGAAACTTGAAAGCAATAATATGTTATTTTCAAGTGCAAACTCAATAAACTGGGGCAGACTTTTACCTCAAATAGTGTACTATTTTTCATCATATTGCGATATGGTTAATAGTGGAGAAATTGAGTTTGGACAAAAAGTAAATTTTGTAGTACCAACTGGCAATTTTGGTAATATCTTAGCAGCTTATTATGCAAGTGTTATGGGTATTCCAGTAAACAAGTTTATATGTGCATCAAACTTAAATAAAGTTTTAACAGACTTTATAAACACAGGTGTTTACGATAAGCAAAGAGAATTTTACACAACATCTTCACCATCTATGGATATATTAGTATCTAGCAATTTAGAAAGATTACTTTATCACTTAACAGGCGAAAATGATAAGGAAGTTAAATCATACATGGAGAGCTTAAAAACTGAGGGTGTATATACAGTAAGTGATGATGTAAAAGCTAAAATGAAAGAGTTATATTATGGTGGTTTTAGTGATGAAGAACAAACACAAGACATTATAAAAAATCTATTTGAAAACAGCAACTATTTATGCGATACTCACACCGCAGTAGCAGTTGATGTATATAAAAGATATGTGGCAAAAACTTGCGACAAAACACCAAGTGTTATTGTTTCTACTGCAAGCCCTTACAAATTTTCACAAAGTGTACTTGAAGCTATTGTTGATAAAAGCGAAATTCCAAACGACGAATTTGATATAGTATCAAAATTAAATGAAGTTTCAAAAGTAGATGTGCCACTTCCTTTATCTAACTTAAAAGGTTTAGAAAAAAGGTTTGACAGTGTTGTTGAAAAAGAAAATATGTCAAAATATGTGATGGAAAACTTAGGTATATAATTATGGCTTTATTTGTTATTGCTGATTTACACTTGTCTTTTTCTGTAGATAAACCAATGGATATATTTAGTGGTTGGGATAATTACATTGAAAAAGTAGAAAAAATGTTGAAATTAATAGTAAAAGAAAGCGATAAAGTTGTAATTGCTGGTGATTTTTCATGGAGTATGATGCTTGAGGACACATATAAAGATTTTAAGTTTTTTCATTGGTTACAAGGGAAAAAGATAATATTAAAAGGCAACCATGATTATTGGTGGGTGACTATGAGAAAAATGAATGATTATTTAGAGAAAAATAATTTTGACACAATCTCGTTTTTATTCAACAATTCATATATAGTTGATGATTATGCAATTTGTGGTACTAGAGGTTGGTATTACGATGCACAATCTAAAGAAGATGTAAAAGTGCTTAATAGGGAAGTTGGTAGGTTGAAATTATCGATAGAAAAAGCACTTGAAAGTAAAAAAGAACCGATAGTATTTTTACATTATCCGCCAGTGTATAGTGATTTACCATGTCAAGAAATTTTAGACGTGCTACATGATTATAATATAAAAAAATGTTATTATGGTCATATACATGGAGGGAATGCAGCAAAAAAAGCACACAATGGACTTTATGAGGGTATAAACATGAAGTTAATAGCGTGTGATTATATAAATTTCACACCGATGCTAGTAAGATAAAAATTTTCTGTTAATTTTTTAACATGGGGTTGGAAAAAGCTAAAAAGTGTGATAGAATGAAGAATAAAAAGTTTATTAAATCGAAAGTATAAAGGAGAAAGAAGAAATGGTTTTAAAATCATATGAAAAATTAGAGAACAATCGTTGTAAATTTGTTGTAGAGGTTGACGGTGAAATGTTTAACAAAGCCGTAAACGCTGTATATAAAAGAGAAGTTGGAAAAATAAGCGTTCAAGGTTTTAGAAAAGGCAAAGCTCCACGCAAAATTATTGAAAAAATGTATGGCGAAGGTGTATTCTTTGAAGATGCAGTAAACGATATTTTACCATTAGGTTTACAATTTGCTGAAAAAGAAACAGGCGTTAAAATTGTAAATGATAAAATGGATTTAGACGTAAAAGACGTTTCAGTAGAAAATGGTTTTACATTTGAAGTTGAACTAACAATTGAGCCAGAAGTTGAAATTGCTGATTACAAAGGAATTGAAATTGAAAAACTTTCTACAGAAGTAACAGAAGAATTACTACAAGCTGAAATAGACAAAGTGCTAGAGCAAGGTAGCCGACTAGTAGCAGTTGAGGGTAGACCAGCTCAAAACGGCGACAGCGTTGTAATAGCTTTTGAAGGTTTCCTAGATGGTACTCCATTTGAAGGCGGAAAAGCTGATAGTCATACACTTGAACTTGGTAGCGGTAGCTTTATCCCAGGTTTTGAAGAGCAAATAGTTGGACATAATGTAGATGATGAATTTACAATTGACGTAACATTCCCAGAAGACTATCAAGCAGAAGAGTTAAAAGGTAAAGCAACTCAATTTGCAATAAAAATTCATGAAATAAAAGAGAAAGAAGTACCAGTTTTAGACGATGAATTTGTTAAAGATGTAAGCGAAAAAGACACAGTAGACGAGTACAAAGAGCTATTAAAAGAAGAAATTGCTCAAAGACTTGAAGATAGTGCTAAAAGAGATATAGACGATAAAGTTGCTGAAAAATTACAAGAGTTATTACAAGCAGACATTCCAGAAGTTATGTTTGAAAACGAAGCAAAAGAAATGACAAGAGAAATGGAAGCTCGCTTACAATCACAAGGTATAGACATGAATATGTATATGCAATATACAGGTATGACTATTGAAAAAATGATTGAAATGAACATAGAGCAAGCAACACAAAGGGTTAAATTAAGATTTGCGTTAGAAAAAATTGCACAAATTGAAGATATACAAGTAACAGAAGAAGATATCGAAAATGAATTTGCTAAAATAGCTGATACTTACAAAAGAACAGTAGAAGAAGTTAAAAATGTTATTGCAGTTGAAGACTTAACAAAAGACATTCAAAAAGAAAGAGCTTTAGAAGTAGTAAAAAATTCAATTGTTTTAAAATAATTTGAATAAAGAGTATCATTTTAGGATATCATTATAACTGTTAGTTGTAAAAAAATGTAAAAATATTTAAAAAGGGATGATTTAACATGAGTTTAGTACCTTACGTTATAGAACAAACTAGTAGAGGCGAGCGTTCTTACGATATTTTTTCAAGATTGCTCAACGACAGAATTATTATGCTTACTGAAGAAGTAAACAACACTACAGCAAGTTTAGTTGTAGCACAACTTTTATTTCTTGAGGGGCAAGATCCATCGAAAGATATATCACTTTATATAAATAGTCCAGGTGGTTCAGTAACTGCTGGATTGTCTATATATGATACTATGCAATATATCAAATGCGATGTATCTACAATTTGCATGGGTATGGCTGCAAGCATGGGTGCGTTTTTATTGGCAGCTGGAGCAAAGGGCAAAAGAATGTCATTACCAAATAGTGACATTATGATTCACCAACCAAGCGGTGGAGCTCAAGGTCAAGCTACTGATATTATGATTCATGCCGACCATATAATACAAACTAAAAAAAGACTTAACGATATTCTATCTATGCACACAGGCAAGCCTTATGAAGTTATCGCAAAAGACACAGAACGTGATAATTTTATGACAGCACAGCAGGCACTAGAATATGGACTAATTGACAAGGTAATTGCAAAAAGATAATTTTAACCAAAAGAATGGAGTCAGATTTTATGCCCAACAGGGACGATAGCACAAGAGATGTTAATTGTTCGTTTTGTGGAAAGTCACAAGAACTTGTAAAACGAATGATAGCTGGCAACGGTGTTTATATATGTGATGAATGTGTCGATTTATGCATAACAATTTTAAATGAGGGTATGCCTACAAATAAAAAGAAAAGGTCTAAAAAAGATATTAATTTCAATTTATCTTTAAAACCTCAAGAGATTAAAAAAAGCCTTGACGAATATGTAATAGGTCAAGAAGAGGCGAAAAAAACACTTTGCGTAGCAGTTTATAACCATTATAAACGCATAGGTCATAATAATACTGATATAGACTTCTCAAAAAGTAATGTTTTATTATTAGGTCCTACAGGAACAGGAAAAACGCTTTTAGCTCAAACACTTGCTAAAATACTTGATGTTCCATTTGCAATTGCAGATGCAACAACACTTACAGAGGCAGGCTATGTAGGTGAAGACGTTGAAAATATTTTATTAAGATTAATACAAGCGGCTGACTTTAATATTGAAAAAGCCGAAAAAGGTATTATATATGTAGATGAAATAGATAAAATCGCAAGAAAATCAGAAAATCCGTCAATTACACGTGATGTAAGCGGTGAGGGTGTGCAACAAGCACTTCTAAAAATACTTGAGGGTACAGTTGCAAACGTTTCTCCTCAAGGAGGAAGAAAGCACCCACAACAAGAGTTTTTACAAATAAATACTAAAAATATTTTATTTATTTGTGGCGGTGCATTTGATGGACTAGAGAAGATTGTATCAAAAAGAACTAATTCAAATTCACTAGGTTTTGGTGCAGAAGTTAAAGACAAAGCGGAAATTGATTCAGGTAAGTGGATGTCTGATGTAGTATCTTACGATATTGTAAAGTATGGTTTAATACCAGAACTTGTAGGAAGACTACCAGTAATTACAGCACTTAATGGTCTTGATGAAGAAGCTTTTGTACGCATACTCCAAGAACCTAAAAATGCACTTATAAAACAATATAAAGCGTTATTTGCAATTGATAATGTAATGCTTGAATTTGAAGAGGACGCTTTAATAGCAATTGCAAAAAAAGCAACTGAAGAAAAAACAGGAGCAAGAGGGCTTAGGTCTATTATTGAAGATATATTAAACGATTTAATGTTTGATATACCATCTCAACCTACAGTTGAAAAAATAATAATAACAAAAGAAACAGTAAAAAATAAAAAAGATGTAACTATCATTCATGACAACGAAAGAAAAAAATTCACTATGAGTGTTAGCGAAAATAGCGATAAAGATAAATTGCAAAGCGATACTACAGCGTCTTGAAAATTTACGCAAATTTACTAAAGGAGGGTTTCCACGCCCTCCCACTTTTGATATTTATTTAAAAATTTTTTAATATGGTTATAGTATTATCATATTATAAAGCTTTTACTAAAATTAATCTGTAATTTTGATAAAAGCGATAAAGGAGGTTAGTGGAATATGGATGAATTAAAACCTAATGAAGAAATGATTTACGAAGAAAAAGATGTAGTATATATGCCGGTTTTACCACTTAGAGGACTAGTTTTGTTCCCAGATATGGTATTGCATTTTGATGTAGCCAGAAAAAAATCAGCACTTGCAATTGAAAGTGCTATGAAAAGAGATCAGCTACTATTTATAACTGCACAAAAAAATATAGAAGTTCACGACCCAAAAACTGATGATTTGAATACATATGGTGTAATTGCAAAAGTTGTGCAAATATTTAAACAGTCAGAGAAAGTTATGCGTGTAGTAGTAGAGGGTATTGAGCGTGCAACTTTAGTATGTATGCAAAAAGAAAAACCATTTTTTGTAGGTGAAGTACATAAAATATTTTATGAAGAAGTAAAAACAGGTAATATGAGAGAAACCGTTAGAAAAACGGCGTTGATAAGAACTGCTAAAAGAATTTTTGAAGAGTATGTTATAATATCGCCTCAAGTGCCTAAAGATATTTTATATAAAATATCAAATTATACAAATTGTGGTCAACTTGCAGATTTTATCACAAGTAATATTATGCTTGATTATACATATAAACAAGAGATATTAGAATTTACAGAGCCTGTAAAAAGACTTGAAAGACTTATAGATTTATTATTCCAAGAAGTAAATATTTTAAATATTGAAGAGGAAATAAGATTAAGAGCAAAAGATCAAATAGATGAACACCAAAGAAGTTACTATTTAAATGAACAATTAAAAGTAATTCAAGAAGAACTAGGGACAGAAGATGACCAAGCAGACGAGTGCTTTAAATATAAAATGAAAATTAGTTCAATTGAGTTTACTAATGAAGAAGTGCCAAAGGAGCTAATAAAAGAAGTTGATAAGCTTGCTAAAATGCCTTATAGCTCGCAAGAAGCTAATGTTTCACGCAATTACTTAGATTTATGTTTAGATTTACCATGGGATAAAAGCACTAAAGATTATGTGGAAATAGGGAAGATAAAAAAACGTCTTGATAAAAACCACTACGGACTTGAAAAGGTAAAGAAAAATATTTTAGAAAATTTAGCTGTTAGAAAACTTGCTCCAGAGGTTAAAGGGCAAATTCTATGCCTTGTAGGGCCTCCTGGTGTTGGTAAAACTTCTATAGCTCATTCTATAGCTAAAGCGATAAATAGAAAATCTCAAAGAATTGCACTTGGTGGTATTAGAGATGAATCAGAGATAAGAGGACATAGAAGAACGTACATAGGTGCAATGCCTGGGCGTGTTATCAATGCGTTGAAACTTTCTAAAGTTAATAATCCTTTAATAGTTTTAGATGAAATAGATAAATTAGGAAACGACTATAAAGGTGACCCAACATCTGCACTTCTTGAAGTTTTAGATGCTGAGCAAAATAACTCTTTTTATGACCATTATGTGGATTTGCCGTTTGACTTAAGCAAAGTAATGTTTATTACAACTGCTAATGATTATACATCTATTCCAGCACCGCTACTAGATAGAATGGACGTAATAGAAGTTTCAAGCTATACTAGGGAAGAAAAATTTAATATAGCAAAAAAACATTTACTTCCAAAACAAATGAAAAATTGTGGCGTGTCATCTAAAAACTTAAGAATATCAAACGATGCACTTTACGAAATAATAGACAGCTACACTCGTGAAGCAGGTGTGCGTAATTTAGAAAGAAAAATTAAAGAAATTATTAGAAAAGTTGCCGTTATTGTTGTTGAAGATAAAGACGTTAAGATTGTTGTTAATTCAAAAAATATTGAAGAATATTTGGGAATTAAAAAATATAGAAAAGATGTTATGTCAAAGCAAAATGATATTGGCGTTTGTACAGGTCTTGCGTGGACTTCAGTAGGTGGCGAAGTGTTGCCAATAGAAGTTGCAGTCGTAGAGGGGAATGGCAAAATAGAAATAACAGGAAGTCTTGGCGACGTTATGAAAGAAAGTGTAAAAATCGCTATTACTTGTGTTAGAACTTTAGCCGATAGATATAAGATTGACAAGCGTTTTTATAAAAAGTATGATATCCACGTACACGCACCAGAGGGTGCAGTTCCAAAAGATGGTCCGTCAGCTGGTATAACAATTACAACTGCTATTATATCTGCACTTACAAAAACTGCTGTTAGAGCTGATGTTGCAATGACAGGAGAAATTACTCTTACAGGTAAAGTGCTACCTATAGGTGGGCTAAAAGAAAAAAGCATGGCTGCATATAGATATGGTGTTACAAGCGTTATTATGCCGTACGACAATAAAGCAGATATTGAAGAAGTAGACGAAAAAGTAAAAGAAAGTTTAAAATTTTTACCAGTAAAACATATTACAGATGTTTTAGACTTAGCGTTCTCTACAGGACCAGATAAATTGATAATTGAAAATAATAACGGTGAAAATCTTAAAAAAACAAAGAGCATTGCAAAGTCAAAGACAACAAATGTAATGCCGTAATAAAGGGAAAAAATTATGGAATTTAATAATGCACAATTTGAAATATCATCAGGTACGGCAAGCCAATTACCGAAAAGTGAAAAGCCAGAAATTGTATTTTCAGGGCGTTCAAATGTAGGTAAATCGTCGCTTATAAATAAACTTGTTAATAGAAAATCACTTGCAAGGGTTAGTGCAACACCAGGTAAAACAGGTACTATAAACTTCTTTGATTTAGGCAGTTTTAAGCTTGTAGACTTACCAGGGTATGGCTATGCAAAAGTATCACAAGGCGAAAAGTTAAGATGGGCGAAACTAGTTGAGGGTTACTTTGCTCAAGATAGAAATTTCTGCTTGATAGTTCAAATTGTAGATATGCGTCATCCGCCAACTAAAGATGATATGCAGATGATAGACTTTTTATATAATTCAGGTTTTAACTTTATTGTAGTTTTGACAAAAAAAGATAAACTTAATAAAACACAAACTCAAAAAAGGCTTGAAAGCTTGAAAGAAGAGTTGAAAGACTATAGCGACGTATTATTATTTCCTTTTTCAGCTTTAAAAGGTGATGGAAAAGAAGAAATAAAAGAGTATATATCAAAATGTGTAAATGAATTTTTTGATGAGGAGTAAAGGGGTAGTTTAAAATGGTTTTTAATAATAGCACAAATATTAACGATTTAGGACATTTAACTATAGGTGGTTGCGACACTGTAGAGCTTGCAAAAAAATATGGCACACCACTTTATGTAGTTGATGAAAATGCAGTAAGAAACGTTTGCAAAGAGTATGTAAAATCTTTTGAAAGACATTATAATGGAAACGGACAAGCTTTGTACGCTAGTAAAGCGTTAAGTTGTAAAGAACTTTGCAGAATAGCAAATAGCGAGGGTATGGGACTAGACGTAGTTTCTGGTGGAGAATTATATACAGCAATGCAAGTAGATTTCCCAGCGGAAAAAATTCATTTCCATGGCAACAATAAGACTATTCACGAAATAGAAATGGGAATTGACTATAACATAGGAAAATTTGTAACAGATAACTTAAACGAAATTAAGCTTATAAATAAAATTTCAAAAGAAAAAGGAAAAGTTACAAAAATCTCTATGAGAATTAAACCAGGTATTGATGCTCATACACATGACTTTATAATGACAGGTCAAATAGACTCTAAATTCGGTTTTGCACTAGAAAATGGAGAAGCTTTAGACGCTGTTAAAAAAGCTTTAGAATATAAAAATGTAGATCTTGTACAACTTCATTGTCATATTGGTTCTCAAATATTTGACATTGCACCATTTGTTGAAGCAGGCAAAGTAATGATGGACTTTATAGGGCTTATCAAAAAAGAAACAGGACACGTAATTACACAACTTAATTTAGGTGGCGGTTTTGGTATTAGATATACTGACGAGGACTCTCCAGTAGCTTATGATAATTATATGGAGGCTGTTTCTAAAATTATAAAAGAAAAAGCGTGCGAATATGAAATAGATGTACCTTATATATATTTAGAACCAGGTAGGTCAGTAGTAGGCGAAGCAGGAATTACCCTTTATACAGTAGGTAATGTAAAAGAGATTAAAGACGTTAGAACTTATGTATCTATTGACGGTGGTATGTGCGATAATATTAGATTTGCACTTTATGGTTCAAAATACGATGTTTTAGTAGCAAATAAAGCAAATGAAGAACCTACACAAGTTGTAACAATCGCAGGTAAATGTTGCGAAAGTGGCGACTTAATCCAAAAAGATACTAAGATAGCTCAAGTGGAAATTGGCGACACTATAGCAGTGCTTGCAACAGGTGCGTATAACTATTCAATGGCGTCAAATTATAATAGACTTGCAAAACCAGCAATTGTTATGGTTAATAATGGTGAGTCAAGAGTTATTGTTAAAAGAGAGTCTTATGAAGATTTAACAAGAAACGATATATAAAGCAAAATGTATTAAGAGGAAAACTTTTAAACCTTTGCAAAAAAAATTAACCCTCTTAATAAAGTTATTTTCTTTGTTAAGAGGGTTTTGTTTAATAAGTTGAAAGTTGAAAGTTGAAAGTTGAAAGTTGAAAGTTGAAAGTTGAAAGTTGAAAGTTG
>CAYJFG010000017.1:0-1521 GCA_964369305.1 uncultured Eubacteriales bacterium | reverse complement strand
AGAGTTGAAAGTTGAAAATTGATAGTTGAGAATTGAAAGTTAAAATTGAAAATTGAAAGTTAAGAATTAATCATTAAAAATTACTATTTGTTGTCAATTAAAAGACAAAAACAAATGCTAAATAACATAGAAAAAACTCCATTTATAAATAAAAAATCCGTAAGGATTTTCACATTCACTTTTCACTATTCACTCTTCACTATTCACTATCAACTATTCACTGATCAATAAATGTTCAAAGAAAATACGCCCACAAAAGTAGGCGTAAGATCAAGTGTTATTGTTTGTGTATTACCTAATATATGTAGTTTATAATTTACTAATCAAAGCTATTAGGGTCGAATAGTTAGCATCAATTATGATTGTGGGCTAAATTCTTTTTCTTGTGCAAAACATTCGCTACATAAAACTTCTCTTCCGTCACGTGGTTGGAAAGGAACTTTAGCTTCGCCTCCACATTTAGCACAAGTAGTAAAGAAATACTCACGTGATGCTTTTACGCTGCTTTTACGCAAATCACGGCAAGGTTTACATCTTTGAGGATTGTTTACAAAACCTTTGTCCTCAAAAAATTCTTGCTCGCCAGCAGAAAAAACAAATTCTCCTTGGCACTCTTTGCATACAATTTTCTTATCTTCGTACATAACATTTACCTCTCTTTTTTGAAAATTTATTAAAAAGTTCCGATAAAATAATAGAGAGTGTTTGCAACTTAAAAAATCGGAACGTCTAATACTGTTTGAGCTTTTTGCGTATCCTTTGTAGAGCGTTGTCAATAGATTTTGTGTTAGAGTTTAAAGACTTTGCAATTTGCTCATAGCTAAGGCCATACAAATAGAAAGATAAGACTTTTTGCTCAAACACTGACAGGCAACTTTTAATCTCTAAAAGAAGTCGATCGAAATTTTCTCGCTCAATAATAGTATTTAACGGTGTTTGTTCGTTTGAATGTAAAGTTTCCATAATTTCATCGTCAAGCGAAACTATCATTTGACTAGGAATATCTTTTAACCTTTTTTCGTTTTTATAAACAGTGTAAAAACGTTTTTCAACGCAGACACCTAAATAAGTGCAAAAACTTGCGTTAGAATTTATATCATAATGTTTAACAGCATTTATAAAAGCGATATAACCTTCTTGAATGAAGTCGTCGAACTCGGTTTTTGCACCTTTATAAACTAAAGCTTTTTTACAAATTAGCTTAAAATATCGTTTAGCTAACGTATTAAAAGCGTTATGATTGTTTTCTTTATTAATTAGTACTAGTAATTTTTTGTCAGACATAGTGGAAAAATCAAGATTTTCTGTAAAAATGCTCATAACAATCACTTAGCTAGACCTTTCACAAATATTTACAATTATTGTGAATATAGCATATCGCAAAAATGGTAATTTGTCAAGTGTTTTTTTGTAATTACGGCAAAATAACATATAAAGATTGTTGAAAAATGTGTATTTTGTATATAATTCTAATTGCTGACAAAAAATTACAAGTTAAATTGATAGAAAAATTTATAAATT
>CAYJFG010000016.1:21676-26157 GCA_964369305.1 uncultured Eubacteriales bacterium | reverse complement strand
ACAAAAACACCCCTTCATAGTATATTAGCAATTACTAATATACTGTATGCAAGAGTGTTTGTCAAGTATTTTTTTTGCACTCTTTTTTATCTTTTACACCATTTTGCCTATTATAGCTTAATTTTTATTCATTTTGTCAATTATTAAACATTATATATAATCCTAAGAATTTATAATAATAAAAAATTTAGATATTGACTTACTCACTTTTAAGCAATATAATGTAAGTATATAAATTACAGATCAGGCGGTTATAAATGTGGAATTACTAAGAGATAGATTCGATCTTATAAAAATGTTACTAGACAACACACCTATTGCATATGTTATTTTAGACAGAAAATATCGTATACATTATGCAAATAAGAGTTTCGCTCTATTAAAAAATTTAGATTTAACATCTTCAATTGGAGATAAGTGTTATAATTTATCAAACGAGGGCGTTATTTGCTCTGGTTGTTCTGTTCAGGAAAGTATTCACACTAAGAAAAAGACTATTGTTTCTCGAAAAGAGATCCTGCCAAATGGTGAAGTAAGATTTCTTGACGAATATTCTATACCTTTACAATTCGATAAAGACGGTAATGTAGAGTACATTTTAGACATTTTAATAGATAGAACTAACGAAAAGCTTGCTCGTGAACAACGTAACAAAGATTATGACGAAATTTTATCTACTTTTTCTACACTTTTAGAAGCAAAAGACAATTACACCGCTTGTCACTCTGACAACGTGCGTGTTATTTCTTTAAATTTAGCTCGTGCATTAAGGCTTTCTCTTGAAGAGATTTTTGAAATATCAGTAGCTGCTAGTTTACACGATATTGGCAAAGTTGAAATACCTGATTCAATTATAAACAAAGCAGGAAAACTTACCGACGATGAATTTAATACAATAAAATCGCACCCTGTGCATTCATCTGATATGTTAAAAGGTCTTACAAGTTTTGATAGGATACAACATATGTCAAGACACCACCACGAAAGAGTAGACGGGAAAGGTTATCCAGACGGTTTAAAGGGCGACGAAATTTCAATTGGTGCTAAAATAATTGCCATTGCAGACACTTACGACGCTATAACTACAACACGCTCATATAGAAAAGCTTTATCTCATGAATACGCATTAACTGAAATTAAAAGAGTTGCTGGAACTCAACTAGATGAAAAATTAGTTGATATTTTTATCAATCTAGACTTTGACGACATGGTGGACTCTTTTGATGAAATTTCTAACAAAAATAAAACTAAAATAAACAGAATTATCACTACAACAGATGAACCACACGACGATAGCGACGACTTTACTCCATTAAAAGATATAGACTTAAACTATTTATTTGGTGAGATTTTAAAGTCAACTCCTTGTGGCTACGTTTTAATGGATAGACATCATAAAATATATTATGCAAACGATTATTTCTTAAATTATCTGGGTTTACCTAGAGAAAAAACTATAAACTACACCTGTTACGAGGCTGGTGGAGTTAGTAGAACACCATGTCCTATATGTTCTATTAGATTATGTTTAAAAAGTGGAAAAACTGAATTTTTAAGAAAAGACCTTCCTGTAGCGTCAACACGTAAAATCTTTGATTCTTATGGACTTCCTTTAATTAATGAAAACGGCGAAATTGAGTATGTAACTGAAATTATTATTGACCGTGCCGAGGAAACCCTTGCAGAGGAAGAAAGGGAAAGAGATTTCAAAAAAATTATGGATTTACTTAATACTATTCTTGAAAAAGAAAAAGAGCATATCGACGACGAGAATTTATCTGCACCTATTTTAAAATTACAAAAGCGTTTACAAGGTTTACTTGAAAGTAAATAATAAAAAAAATCTTTACTATATTAAAATAATATGGTAAAATCAAGCTATAATTATTAAAAAGCGAGGAACTACTATGGATTGTATATTTTGCAAAATAGCTAATGGAGAAATTCCATCTAGTAAGGTTTATGAAGATGATGTTGTAATTGCTTTACACGACATTTCACCGCAAGCACCTGTACATATATTATTTATACCTAAAGAACATATAGAAAATGTGGACGAAATCAATAGCAAAAATAGTTCTGTTATTGCTCATATTTTTGAGTGTATACCTAAAGTTGCTAAAAAACACGACTTAAAAAATGGATATAGAGTTGTTACAAATTGCAATGAACATGGTTGTCAATCTGTTTACCATTTACATTTCCACCTTTTAGGTGGAGAAAAACTTTCTGGGGTGATGTGCTGATATGAAATTTTATGAAATCGAAATAGCTGGTCTTAAAAGACAATTACCAATATGCCCTGTTAATGACGAAATTGAAATAGCTGCTTTTGTAATGTTTTCAGACGTTGAAATTACAGAAAAATCAGCAAGCGAACTTTTAAAGCTTGTGCCTGATTTTGATATTATTTTAACTGCTGAGGCTAAAAGTATTCCTCTAGCGTATGAAATGTCTAAATTATCAAATAAAAATTACATTGTTGCTAGAAAAAGTAAAAAAGTTTATATTACTGACCCTTTAATGGTAGAGGTAACATCTATAACTACTAAAGGTAGCCAGTGTTTATATGTTTCGTGCGAGTATGTAGAAATGATGAAAGACAAAAAGGTTTTAATTGTTGACGATGTTATAAGTGTTGGCAACTCTTTAAAAGCTTTAGAAGAAATAGTTATAAAATCTGGTGGTATTATAGCGTCACGTGCGTGCGTACTTACTGAGGGCGACTCAAATGATAGAGAAGATATTATCTCTTTAGGGAAATTACCTATATTTAAAAAATAGGAGTTGTAGTTAATATGAAGCGACCGCTTGCAATTTTTGGATTTACTTTTACTGTTACGTTATTCATTAGTTGTAGTATAGATTTTAATTATCTATATTTTATAGCGGTTGCTTTTTCGTGCGTTATTTTTGTATCTTCATTTCTTAAAACGCCAAATAGGAGAAAAATTTTCAACACCATTTCATTAAGTGTTGTATCTGCTATACTTCTTTTTTCTCTTTACAATATAAATTATGTTGATAATATTAAATCTTTAGAAAATAAAACGACTGTAGTAAGCGGTAGATTAAGCGATGTACCAAGCGAGTATAACTCCATTTATTTTTACAACGTTTCTACTAATAAAATTTCAGTAGAAGATAAACCTTACATAACACAAAATATCAATTTTACTTTAGTAAGTTTTTCTAAATTAGATGTTAATTTCAACGACGAAATTACGACTACTGTTACTTTTTCAAATTTAGATAATCAATATAAAACTTATAATTACGCTGATAGTATATTTATATCTGCAAATGTAGTAGATGATATTTCCATTAATGATAATGTTTTTAACGATTTTTTATCTTTTACTTTAAATACAAAACAAACAATTATTAATAAAGTATATGACTTAATGCCATATACTAATGCGACATTGTCTAATGCAATTTTACTCGGTGAAAAAGACACTTTAGACAATGATATTCTTTTCAATTTTTATTCTATTGGCGTTGCACATATAGTAGTAGTTTCAGGTCTTCATATGTCTATTATTGCATTTTTTATATATGGCGTTGCTAGACGTTTAAATAGAAATCCCAGAATATCGGCTATAATTACTATTGTGGGGATAATTTGTTTTATGACTCTTACAGGTTTTTCTCCATCAATTGTGCGTTCAGGTATTATGATAATTTTCCTTTTTTTAGGCAAGCTTTTCAAAAGACGGTCAGACTCATTAAATTCAATGGGACTGTCAGCTTTTCTTTTATGTGCTATTAACCCTTTTACCGTGCTAGATGTGGGTTTTATGCTTACTTTTACGGCAACTTTAGGAATAATACTTATTTATCTTCCAGTATATAAGCTTTTGAACAGTAAATTTAAAATCAATAAGTTGGTAAAACCTATATTATCAATTACAATTATGTCTATATCTATTGTTTTTGCAACAACTCCTATAACTGCATACTATTTTGGCACTTTTTCACCTTACTATATAGTGGGAAATATTTTACTAATCTTCCCTACTCAACTGTTATTGATGTTTTTACTACCTACAATTATTTTAGCTTTCATTCCTATTTTAAGTTTTTTTGCTCCTCCGCTTGCATTTATATGTAATGCTATTTCTAGTTATATGATAATCATTGCAGATTTATTAGAACAAATGCCACACTCAAAATTTTTAATAAACGAAAATTATGTATTCCCTTCTATATTTATCTGCCTATCAATTATACTAATTACATATTTATATTCACGCAAAATGAAAAATTTAATAATTTCAATATGCATTTCTATTATTATAATAAATGCGTCTATATTTTTACCATATATCATAGAAAGTAAAGATGTAAAGATAACTTTTATTGATAGTGGCAATGGTGTAAGTGCTATGATGGAACAAGGAACGCAAGTTGCAATGCTTTCATGCGGTGGTAATTTAGGTAATACTGCTACTATAGAACATTTAAATTATTATGATAAC
>CAYJFG010000016.1:0-21666 GCA_964369305.1 uncultured Eubacteriales bacterium | reverse complement strand
TATGCACAAAATATCTTATATAATAAAACTATAAACAATGTCATTTTATTAGATAGCAAAAACAACGAAAATAATTTAAATCTTGCTATTAATCGTCAAGAAAATGTAATCAACTTTAATGGAAATCAAGTTATAAACATCTTTGATAATGTCAAAATCACTTTATTTTATAACGATAATGCTTTGTGGCAATATATTGAAAAAGATAACACAACTGTACTTATTGCTCCTGAAAATGGTGATTTTTCAAAAATTGATACATCATATTTAATGGCAGACTTTGTAGTAATAAATGACGAAAACGAAAATATAGAAAAAGTTTTAAGCAATAATATAATAATTTGCAACAGTCAAAACAATATAAATAAATTTGAAAATATAGATTTTTTAAATAGTAAAAATGTTTATTCTACAGTTAATGGTAATATTGAAATTTTGTTAAATTGAAAATTTAAACTTAGTTTTTTCTCAATTCTTAATAGATTACATTTAAAATTAGAATTTTTGACAATTATTGCTTTACTTTTTAAAAATTTTAACCTATAATAAGAAAGAAAAAATTTTTATAAGAGGTTTATATAAATGATACAATTTGAAGAATTAAGAATTGAGCTAGAGCGTATCTATCCTGAAATTGAAGACCTTGCAGACGCATTAGGATTAGGTGCAATAAAATCAGAAATTGAACAGTTAGAGCATAAGGCGGCTGAGCCATCTTTTTGGGACGATATGGAAAATTCACAAAAAATATTACAAAGAACAAGTATGCTTAAAAATAAAGTTGAAAGCTATAACGGCTTAGTTGCAAGATATGAAGATACTTTAGCTTTAATTGAGCTTGCAAACGAGGAAGAAGACATCACTTTATTAGACGAGGCTATGGAAGAAGCAGACAAAGTTTTTAAAGACTTAGAAAGTCAACGTCTATCTACACTTTTAACAGGCGAATACGATAGCCACAACGCTATATTAACATTCCATGCAGGTTCAGGTGGTACAGAGGCTCAAGACTGGGCGCAAATGCTTTACAGAATGTACAACCGTTGGGCCGAAAGACACGACTTTAAAGTTAAATTGCTTGACTATTTAGACGGCGAAGAGGCTGGACTTAAAAGTGCTGTTATTTTAGTTGAAGGTTTAAACGCTTATGGCTATTTAAAAAGCGAAGCTGGCGTGCATAGATTAGTTAGGGTTTCCCCTTTCGACTCTTCTGGTAGAAGACATACATCTTTTGCATCTTTAGAAGTTATGCCTGAAATTGACGACAACATTGAGATAGATATAAATCCTGAAGACATCAAAATGGACGTTTACCGTGCAAGCGGTGCTGGTGGTCAAAAGGTAAATAAAACTTCTTCAGCTGTTCGTCTTACTCATATACCTACAGGTATTGTAGTTGCGTGTCAAGTTGAAAGAAGCCAACATCAAAACAGAGATGTTGCAATGAAAATGCTTGTTTCTAAATTAGTTGAGATTAAAGAAAGAGAACATCTTGATAAAATAGACGATATAAAAGGCGTGCAAAAAGAAATTACATGGGGTAGTCAAATACGTTCTTATGTATTTATGCCTTATACTCTTGCAAAAGACCATAGAACTAGCTTTGAGTTTAGCAATATTAATGCTGTTATGGACGGCGAAATAGACGGATTTATAAACGCTTATCTAAAAGCACAAGTTGCATCAAATGATTAATATTTAAATAATGAAAAAATCTGTTTTTATAAAAAGCAGGTTTTTTTGTTTTAATGCATAGCTTTCATAAAATCAAGTTGTATTATTTTCTAAAAGCCGAAATGGGGGCAAAGAGCTGTCGCATTAAGGTGAATATTAACAAACCTTTGTAGGGAAGCATTCCATATGCAATGTCACGAACTTAAGATTTTATAGTGAAGAGTGAATAGTGAATAGTGAATGTGAAAATCCTTACGGATTTTTTGTTTATAAAGGGCGTTTTTTCTATGATGACTGGATACTGATAACTGACATCTTTTTATCTTTTTTCTTAAGTTCGTGACATTTTGATTCCATATGCTCCCGTTTTGCCTGTAAATACGTAAAATTCGGGCGAAAATGGATTTCTCCCCTACAATGGTCTTGTGTAATATGACGAAAAAATTTTTTATGCGACAGTCCCTTGTCAACTTTGTTTTTTAAGATTACTTATAGACATATAAAAGAAATATTCACTACTATTTTCATTTAAAAACCAATTATTTTAAAGCTAAGTTTAATTTATTAAATAAAGATTTTTTGAAAATAAATTTAGATAAATATTAAATCCTAAATACTTTTAAATTTTATACTTAGATAAAAGAATTTAGACGCAAAAAAACACCAAATACCCATTATAAATATGAGTATATTGGTGTTCTATTTGGCGGAGGACAAGGGATTTGAACCCTCGCACCGGTTTCCCGACCTACTCCCTTAGCAGGGGAGCCTCTTCACCACTTGAGTAATCCTCCAAATAGCAAAAAAACACTTATTTTTTAAACTTCTGTATAAAAATGGCGGAGGGGAAGGGATTCGAACCCTTGGTACCTTTCGGTATCACTAGTTTTCAAGACTAGCTCCTTAAACCACTCGGACACCCCTCCGTGCAGAAGACAAGATGTATTATATCATATTGATTTACTTATGTCAATATATTTTTTTAATTTTTTTAAATTTTTGCCAAAAATAATTTGTAGATTATATAAGCAATTTAAAATATTATATTAAGAGTTCTTACAATCTCAAAAAAAATTTTGCATTTTTTATAATTATATGTTATAATTTTATTGTCAAAACAGTTTAAAATTCTGTCTATTTTTTAAGCAAAATAACCAATTTCAACTTGATTATTTTGTTTATTTCCCCAATAAACGTAATATTTAATAAGTTTTATTTTTTAAATATTTAGGAGTATAATATATCGTGAACAATACAAAAAAAATAAAAATCTTCAAACCACTTGATTTTCTAGTTATTTTTATAATTTTATCTCTTGCAGTTCTTTCAATTTTTATTATGAGTTCGCTTAGAACCTCAGAAAATTTATACGCCATTATCAAGCAAAATGGTCAAGTACTGCATGAATATGTTTTAAGCGACATAACCGACCCTATAGAAATTGAAGTTGGCGACGAAATAAAGCTAAACATTAAAATTGAAAATAGCGGTGCTACAATTACTCATGCTGGTTGCGATGACAAGCTATGTGTAGGCACTGGAAAACTTACGGCTCATGGCGATGTAGCTGTTTGTGTTCCTAGCAAAACTACTGTAAGTATTGTGTCGCTTAACAATACAAATAATCTTGATGCAATAACAGGTTAAATAATATGTATAATAATTCTCAAATAAAACAAAAACAAAATAGAGTATTATGGATAACTCAAACTGCTTTAGTTGCTGCTATCGCTATAATATTATCGGTAGTAGACTCTTCTTTACCTCCTATCCCTATTCCAATTCCACACCTTAGACTTGGACTTTCAAACATAGCTCCTATGTTTGCGTGCAAAAAAATGGGTTTACTATCCGCTTTACTAGTTACAGTTATAAAGTCATCTTTTGTAGGTCTTACTCGTGGTGGATTTGCCTTTATAATAAGTTTAATTGCAGGTCTATTATCTACTTTAGTAGCTTACGCTTTTATAAATTCAAAAGGTAATTATTACGGCTGGGTCGGTATTGGCGTTGTATGTGCAAATATCCATAATATAGTACAGCTTTTTATAATATCGATTTTTACCGATTTCTCTGTGTTTGTTTACTTACCTGTTCTACTAATTACAGGCGTAATCACTGGAGCTATAACTGGTTTTTGCATAGGTTTGCTTCTGCCCATTATAGAAAGAATTAAAAATTGAACTCAAACAATATATCTCAAAGGCAGGTGTCTTTTTGAACAATAACCCTTTCATCTCCACTAGTGAAAATGGAGATATGTATATGACCTCAATATGCTCTATAAACAAATTAGTAATAGCAAAACTACCTAATTCATTTAAAGATTATGACGACGATATTTTAGGAAAACGTGCAGAAGAAATTTTTAGCACAAAAGCTTTAATTGAATGTTTGGAACGCAACAGAAAAGAACTTGATGTTAAAGAACAGTTTAATATATCTGACCTTTGCCAAATTTTAACAGATAAACTTAATGACGCTAACCCCCAAACACAAGACCTTGCTAAAAGCATTATAAAAAAATTTGGATATCGTTTAGGCTTAATATTTTTAACTTTAAAGTTAGGTGAAAAAGAAAACAGAGTAGCCCGAACTAATTGGAATTCACAAATGTGGGAATATTGGGCAAATGTTAGCAATGTCATTTTAGTTGGTGGTTTAACGAGTGGAATATTTGGAGAATATTTCTACAAATATATACTTGAAGTTTTTAAAATAGCAAATGTCAAACCGTATAACTTTATTTTATATGAAAATTCCTCCACAATAGGACTTATGGGGTGTGCTACTAAACTTGATAATCACGATAATGAATTAAGCTTAGTTTTAGATATGGGACACACTAGCATAAAGCGTTCACTTGTTCGCACTTCAAACAATGAAATACTAGGCACAATACCTATACCAACTTTACCTAGTAAACACACAAATAACCACGACATAAACGAAGAAGAAAGAATAGCAAACGCTATTAAGCTTCACAAATACATAAAATCTACTATAATTAGTTCATATAATAACGGAAAAGAACTTGGAAAAATGTCTGACGAAATTGTAATTAGTATTGCAAATTACGTAGCTGACGGAAAATTAAATCCAAAAGCTGGTGGTTTTTCAAAACTTGCAATGCTCAGCGACAATTATGGCGAAACTCTTAGCGAAGAAATTTCAGGCTTGCTAAAAAAGAAAATTAGCATTAAATTAATTCATGACGCAACAGCTGTAGCATACTATTTTCACGATTATAAAGACAGCGTTTGCGTTACTGCTGGAACAGCCTTTGGTGTATCTTTTCCAACTGCAATAAAGTAATCAATTACACACTACTGTAATAATGATAAAATTAAAACTTAGGAGAGTGACAAAAAATATGTCAAACAATTATTTTAACGAAAAAATTGAGTGTGGCGACTTAGAAACACTTAAAGAAATTCAATCAAAAAGACTTATCGAAATTGTAAATTCATGTTATAACAACATACCTCTTTATAAAGAGCGTTTCGACGAAATGGGATTAAAACCTGAAGATATAAAGTCGATTGATGATATAAGCAAATTACCTTTTACTTATAAAACAGATTTAAGAGATACATACCCTTTTGGTATGTTTGCAGTACCTCGTGATGACTTAGTTAGAATACACGCATCATCAGGTACGACAGGTAAACAAACTGTTGTTGGTTATACTAAAAACGATATCGATATCTGGTCTGAGGGTTGTGCAAGAGCAATTGTTGCAGCTGGAGGTACTAAACAAGACTTTATACACGTATCTTATGGATATGGACTGTTTACAGGCGGTTTAGGTCTTCATTATGGTGCTGAAAAATTAGGTGCAATTGCTATTCCTGTTTCAAGTGGCAATACTAATAGACAAGTAGACATTTTAAGAGATTATGGCTCAAACATTTTATGTTGCACACCATCTTACGCTATGTTTATTGGCGAAACTATTAGGGAAATGGGTATTGACCCTAAAACATTACCTCTACGTGCAGGTATTTTTGGTGCAGAAGCTTGGACTGAAAATATGCGTAAAGAAATTGAAGAAATTTTAGATATCAAAGCGTACGATATTTACGGACTTTCTGAAATTTCAGGTCCTGGTGTATCTTATGAATGTAGCGAACAAACAGGTATGCATATCTGTGAAGACTACTTCTACCCTGAAATAATAAACCCAGATACAGGCGAAGTTTTACCTCTAGGAGAATACGGAGAACTTGTATTTACTTGTATTGGTAAAGAGGCTCTACCTCTTTTAAGATATAGAACACGTGACATTTGCAAATTAACTAGAGAAACTTGCTCATGCGGTAGAACTTTAATTAAAATGTCAAAACCAAAAGGAAGAACTGATGATATGCTAATAATTAGAGGTATTAACGTATTCCCATCACAAGTTGAACACGTTTTATTATCTCTTGGTATGAATCCAAACTATCTAATTATTGTTGATAGAATTAATAATCTTGACCGTATGGAAGTTCAAATTGAAATGAACGACGATATTTTCTCTGATACAGTTAAGGATATTGAAAGCATCGAAAGAAAAATTTCAGAAGCTTTACAATCAACATTAAATATAAATGCAAAAGTTAAGCTCGTTGAACCAAAATCATTGCCACGCTCTGAGGGTAAATCTGTAAAAGTTATCGACAAAAGAAAATAATTTATTTTAAAGGAGTTATCTATTATGAAAATTCAACAATTATCAGTATTTATTGAAAACAAATCAGGCAAACTACTAGAAATAACAGAAATTTTAAAAAATGCAAATATCGATATTCGTGCAATGTCAGTAGCAGACACTAGCGACTTTGGCATTTTAAGGTTGATAGTTGATAAACCAGAAGAAGCTGCAAAAGCTTTTAAAAACGAGGGTAAAACAGTATCTTTAACTAGTGTTATTGGTTTAGGTATTGACGATAAACCTGGTTCATTTTCAAAGGCAGTTGAGCTTTTAACAAAAAATGATATCGCTATTGAGTATATGTATGCTTTTATTAGCCGTGAAGAACATAAAGCTTATGTTGTTTTACGAGTTAATGAGGAAGAAAAAGCAATTAAATTATTTGAGGAAAATGATTTTGAGCTTATAAGCTCTGCATCTTTAGATTAATAATGATTTAACTTTATAACCTGGAGCTGTCGCATTAAGGTGAATATTAACAAATCTTTGTAGGGGAGCATTCCATATGCTCCCGTTTTGCCTGTAAATACGTAAAATTCGGGCGAAAATGGATTTCGCCCCTACAATGGTCTTGTGTAATATGACGAAAAAATTTTTTTATGCGACAGTCCCTTAAAATTTTAAAAATCAGTTTGTTCTTTTATAGAAAGGAAATATGTTTTATGAAAAAATTAATTGCTATTATTTGTATGAGCATTACTCTTTTGCTTGCAAGTTGCTCTACCCCATCGTCAGGAGATACAGACCCAACATCAAACACGCAAGATATTACTATTGATGAAAAACTAGATATATTGTCTGAAGCATACACATACTTGTATCCACTTGTAATAATGGACGCAACAATGATAGTTCAAACAAATGCAGAAGATGCAACATCGCAAGGTGCTCCTATCAATCAAATAACCCACACCACTGAACTTAGAAATGCTGATACAAAAAGTGTTGTCACTCCTAATGTCGACACCTTGTATTCAACTGCATGGCTAGATATTTCAAAAGAACCAATAATTTACACAACGCCAAAAACAGATAGATTTATGCAAACACAAGTATTAGACGCTTGGTCAAACACTGCACAAGTAATTAACGAGGGTGGCGTATATATGATAGCTACACCAGAGCAAAATGTAGATACTCCAGACGGTGTAACTAGAATTGACGTGCCGACAAGCAGTGTTTGGTTTATATGCAGACCAGTACTTGACGGTGAAGACGATATTACAAATGTTTTAAAGTTGCAAAGTCAAATGTCGTTAATACCGCTTAGTGAGTATGAAAAATCTTCTGAATATACACCTTTAAAAGGTGAATTTAAAGAAGAAAATCTGTATGTACCAGTAGATAAAGTAAACAGCATGGACGCCAACACTTTCTTTAATTTAGCTAATAATTTAATGGTTGATAACCCACCAGCTCAAGTTGATTTAGATTTAATAACTAGAATTAATAAGTTAAATATTGGTGCAGGTATGACGTTTGATAGCAAAAACATTATAGCAGACGAAGAAGAGTTTGAGAGTACTTGGCAAAACTTGAAAAATGATTGTTATACTAATTGGGCAAAGTCTGTTGATAGTTACAGTCAATCCCTTGGAACTTGGACATATATGGGCGAGCCTGTTGGAGATTTTGGCACAGCGTATGAGTATAGAGCTGCTACTGCTTTAAAAGCACTTGGTGCAAACCCTATATATGTAGCCATGTATCTGCAAGCAACAACAGATGATAACGGCGATACTTTAAATGGCGAAAACACATATATTATCCATTTTGATGAAATTCCACCTGTTTTAGATAAAGGCTTTTGGTCTGTAACTATGTATGGTGATGATAATTTCCTTGTTGATAATGAAATTGACCGCTATATAATAAACGACCGTTCAGACGTTTTATATAATGAAGATGGCACACTTGATATAATAGTGTCATCAGAGAAACCAGAAAATACATCTAATTGGCTACCTGCACCTGATGAGGGTTTCCATCTATGGCTTAGAATTTATTCACCAGATATAGATGCAGTTAATAACGATTGGAAAACACCTACTATTATAAAACAATAATTCTTGCACTAAATAACAACCACCCTATATGAAACTGCAAAACTTCATATAAGGTGGTATTTTATTTATAATTAATCTTCAATTACAACTATGTTCATTGCCGATTCTAAAAGTATGTTTATTAATTCATTGCGTGAACGGTTAGTCTTTGCCGATAAATCTTCTAGTCTTTCGATAGTTTCTTCTTTCATTCTAACAGAGAGAATTTTATAACCATCATCACCTTTTTTAGCGGATTTCCTTTTGATTTTTATTTCTTTTCCCATGTTACCACCTCCAATATAATTATAGTATACCTAATATTAGTTTATAATAATATGTTATATTTTAATATTATAAAAATATTTAAACACTATCAATTTAACTATTGACACAACTTATATTTATATGATATGATTTATATAACATAAATATATTATAAATTTATAATTTAAAGAGGAGTTTTAGTTATGGATAAAGGACAATTAAAAAAATACATAAAATGTATATACGAATTAGAAAAAAGCATACATATGCAAAAAAAATTACTTAGTCAAATAGAAAATAAAATTCACACTTTAAAAAACTATAACGGAAATTATTTACATAAGCTTCCAAACGACCCAAGAAGCGCATACCATTATGACTTTGGACCTTTATGGTTTGGTTGTCTTGTAGGTTTGATAGTTGGTACAATTTTATGTTTGATACTTTTAACCTTCCAACCAGGTTGGAGCATTTTGTATTATGTTGTTAGTATATATAATTTGGTAATTGGAAAACTTGATGTTTTTTGGAACGAAGGCAATCAACTTCCTATTCTTATTACTTTTTTGGTACCTTTAGGTGGTATCATTTTAGGTGCTTTAATTGGACATATTACTGAAACACATTCATTAAGAAAACATAGAAACGAAAGAAAAAAAGAAATTGATAATGTTAAAGCGAAAAATAGTCAAATACAATCAAAAAACAGTTCTCAAAAAGCTTACAATCAAAAAGTTATAAATTTATTACTTGTTGAAAAAAACAAAATTCAAAACGAATATAACAACACTCTTAATTTATTGAATAAATATTATAATTATAATATTATTTTTTCAAAGTACAGGAATTTTATTGCAATTAGTTCAATTTGTGAATATTTTGAGGCTGGGCGTACTTCAACTCTTGAGGGGCATGAGGGTGCATACAACATCTTTGAAAACGAGATTAGGCTAAATCACATTATAACTAAATTAGATGATGTGATTTATCATTTAAATGAAATACGAGATAATCAACATATGCTTTATATGGCTATTAATTCAAATAACAATGACATAAACAGATTGACAAGTGCAATGTATTCTGCTACAAATAAGTTAGAATCACTAAATAATAATGCACAAATAACTGCACATCATAGCAAAATTGCCGCCGAAAATTCGCAGTTTCAAAAGTATTTATCAATTTTTAATTCTTTAAGATAATTTTAAAAACAAGTAACCCCTTGAATTAAATTTTTAATTCAAGGGGTTACTTGTTTATGTTATGTTATGTACGATATAAGCTAAATTAATAGATATAATAATTATTCATATCATCAAATTTTTGATGAAGTAGTTTGTTTGGGTCAAAAGTAAAGAAAAGTTTTTCTAAACTGTTTATCTCTTCAAACGCATTTTTTAAATTTATTACATCTTCTACACCATATATACCTGTTTTAAAATATGCAAGTGTTATATGTGGTGTTTGTGGATATGGTAAATATTTAATCTTTTGAAACTCATTGTTAAGCCACTTTAAGTTATAACAATCAATTTCGCTACATGGTTCTAGACCTAAAACGATGCTTGTATCCATCATTTTAAAAGTCCATGTAGATTTCATATTAATTAAATCTAAATTTAAACTTTTAATCTCTTCTAATTTTTCACGTGCTTTTTCACATGAACTTTCAATTATCTCATTAATACCAGTTTCGTGTGGTTCGCCGTTTTCAAGGTCATGTAAAGTCATATGAAAAGTACTAGTATGTAATTTTTCTGCAAGCATATTATCGCAATACTTGTATAAAACATCTTGTATCTTCTTTATATTATCGTTACCTTTTTCATCTAGCATAAATACAGTAGTATTACCGATAAACTTTTTCATTTTACCATTTTCATCTACTTTTTTCGCTAAGTTTTCATGAGTTATTAGTTTATCAATAGAGTAAATACTATTTTCAGAAAATGGGTATACACGATTTTTAAATTCTTCTAAGCTTTCAAATTTAACCGCCATATATATAACCTCATTTTAAAAATTTTACACTTAATATTATATCAATATTTTCTCATATGTCAAGTGTTTTTTGCAATATTTTCAACATAATAAGTCAAGTTTTTTCAGCAAAATTCACAATATCACACAAAAAAACTATAATACGCTCACAATTAAGTAATACTCTTACTTACGTTTTAGATAGAAATTTGTTCAATCTTGCAAAAACCATACATTATAAGCCAATTTTATTTATAAGAATATTAATATACGCAAGAAGATTTTTCAAACTTGCAAAATCTTAAAATTAACATGTACTGTCGCATTAAGGTAAATATTAACAAATATTTGTAGAATACGTAATTTTCGGGCGAAAATTTTTTTAATGCGACAGACCCATGTTATATTTAATTTGTATATCCCATTAAGAAAGTGTCTACTTCTTTTGCACACTTAATACCATCTGCAACTGCCCAAACTACAAGCGATTGACCTCTTTTTATATCACCACAAGCAAACACATTTTCTTTATTTGTTTTAAATGAGTCATCTTGTCTTGACGGTATTGCAACATCTTTAACACTGTAATCTTCAACGCCTAAAAATCCTGCTGCTATTAAAAGTAAGTCTGCGTCTAGTTTTTGCTCTGTTCCCTCAATTTGCACTAGTTGACCATCTACAAATTGAACTTTAACAGTTAAAACGCCTGTTAATTTACCATTTTTTTGGTATATTTCTTTAATTGTTGTTTCATATACACGTGGGTCGCTTCCAAAAACCTCAATAGCTTCTTGTTGGCCATAATCTGTAACGCATACTTTTGGCCATTGTGGCCATGGGTTGCTATTAAGCCTTTCATCTGGTGCTTTTGGCATCATTTCAATTTGCACAACTGATTTTGCACCGTGTCTAATTGATGTGCCTACACAGTCGTTACCAGTATCGCCACCGCCTAAAACTATTACGTTTTTATCTTTGGCGTTAATATAAGTATTTTCTTCTAAGTTATTTTCAATTAAGCTCTTTGTTGTGCTTGCTAAGAAATCAACTGCAAAATAAATTCCTTTTGCATTTCTATTTTCAACGTTTAAATCACGAGCCTTTTTCGCTCCGCAACATAAAACTACTGCATCAAACTCTTTTTCTAAATCTTCAAGTTTTAAGTCTTTTCCAAAATCTCTATTTGCAATAAACTGTACACCCTCAGCACTCATTAAGTCAATTCTTCTTGAAACTATCTTTTTATCAAGTTTCATATTTGGTATACCGTACATTAATAGTCCGCCAAACTTATCATCTCTTTCAAATACTGTTACGTTGTGACCTCTTTTATTAAGTCTTTCTGCTACTGCAAGACCAGCAGGTCCTGAACCTATTACCGCAATTTTTTTATCACTGCGTATTTTTGGTGCTTTTGGTGTCATCTCACCATTTGCAAAGCCTTGCTCAATTAAAAATAGCTCATTATCACGGATTGTAACGGCTTCATCATATATCCCATTGATGCACGCTTTTTCGCAAAGTGCTGGACAAACACGTCCTGTAAACTCTGGAAAACAGCTTGTTTTTAATAGTCTTGATAAACCGTGTGAGTAGTTGCCGTTATAAATTTCGTCGTTCCATTCTGGTATTAAATTATGAAGTGGGCAACCTGTAACCATTCCTGCAAGCTCAATTGCTGAACCACAGAAAGGCACGCCACAGTTCATACATCTAGCACCTTGTTTTTTTCTTTCGTCTTCATCAAAAATATTATAAAATTCTTCAAAATTTTCTATACGTTCTTTTACTGAAATTCTTTGATTAGCTTTTCTTTGATATTCTAAAAAACCTGTATTTTTTCCCATGTCTTACCCCTCCTTAATGTTTAAGTGATTTTGCAAATGCTTCCATCTCTGCTTGTTCGTGAGTCATTCCTTTTTCTTCAAACTCGCAAATAAATTTAAGCATTTTTTCATAGTCGTTTGGTACTATTTTCTTAAACTTAGGTAAATATTCGTCGAAGTCGTCTAGGATATTTTTAGCAAGTGTTGAGCCTGTTTCTTTTAAGTGGTTGTTTATTAATTCTTTTAACTCGTCAACATCGTATTTGCTTGTTATTTCATAAACTGAAACAAACTCTTTATTAAGTTTCAAATATAAGTCGTGGTTTTCATCTAGCACATACGCAATACCGCCACTCATACCTGCTGCAAAGTTTTTACCTGTTTGACCTAAAATAACAGCTTTACCGCCTGTCATATATTCAAGACCGTGGTCGCCACAACCCTCGGCAACAGCTATTGCACCTGAGTTACGAACCATGAAACGTTCACCAGCTATACCATTTATATAACTTTGACCAGAAGTAGCACCATACATTGCAACGTTACCTATTATGATATTCTCTTCTGCTTTAAATTTACTAGTTTTAGGTGGATATACAACTATTTTACCACCTGAAAGACCTTTGCCTAAATAGTCGTTTGCATCGCCCTCTAGTTTTAATGTCATACCTTTTGGAATAAATGCACCGAACGATTGACCAACGCCACCATGACACTCTATTGTGTATGTGTCATCTTCTAAGCTACTGCCAAAGTTTTGTGTTATTTGTGAACCTAAAATTGTGCCTAAAGTTCTATCTGTACTGCATACATCAATTTTTTCTGTATGAGGTGTTTTATTTGCAATTGCTTTTTTGAATTTCTTAACAAGAATTGTTTCGTCTATTGTTTCTTGTAATTTAAAGTCAAAAGCTTTTTCAGGGTTGAAAGTTTTTTCTTCAAAATCTGCATATTTATCTGTTATGATTTTGCTCATATCTACAAGACCTGCACGCTTTGTCGCTTTTTTATCACGTACTTTTATTAAATCTGTTCTTCCTGTTAATTCATCAAGAGTTTTTACACCAAGTTTTGCCATTATTTCCCTTACTTCCATAGCAATATATGTCATAAAGTTCATAACATATTCTGGTCTACCTCTAAATCTCTTACGCAGTTGCTCGTTTTGAGTAGCAATACCTACTGGGCAAGTATCAAGGTTACATACACGCATCATCATACAACCCATTGTTACAAGTGGAGCTGTTGAGAAACCGAACTCCTCTGCACCTAATATAGATGCAATTGCAACATCTCGTCCACTCATTAATTTACCGTCAGTTTCAATTACAACGCCTGAACGTAAACCATTTTGTATAAGTGTTTGATGTGCTTCTGCAAGTCCTAACTCCCATGGCAAGCCAGCGTCTAGTATTGAGCTTAACGGAGCTGCACCTGTTCCGCCGTCATAACCTGAAATAAGTATTACTGATGCACCAGCTTTTGCAACACCTGCTGCAATTGTACCAACACCTGCTTCTGAAACTAGTTTTACAGATATTCTAGCTTTTTTATTTGCGTTTTTAAGGTCGTAAATAAGTTGGGCTAAATCTTCAATAGAGTAAATATCGTGGTGTGGTGGTGGTGAAATCAATGTTACACCTGTTGTTGAGTGACGTGTTTTAGCTACCCATGGGTAAACTTTTGCTCCTGGTAAGTGTCCGCCCTCTCCTGGTTTTGCACCTTGTGCCATTTTAATTTGAATTTCTTTTGCACTAAGTAGATATTCACTAGTTACACCAAATCTACCTGATGCAACTTGTTTAATAGCACTGTTTTTATCTGTATTTAATCTGCTAGGCTCTTCACCGCCCTCACCTGAGTTTGATTTACCGCCTATTTTATTCATAGCACTTGCCATACATTCGTGAGCTTCTTTTGATATAGAACCGTACGACATAGCACCTGTTTTAAATCTTTTTACAATTTCGCTTATAGGCTCTACTTCATCTATAGATATAGCTTTTCCTTCATCGAAATTAAATTCAAGCAACCCTCTTAAAGTATGTGGGTTATGTTCAGCGTCTACCATTGATGTATATTCTTTAAATCTGTTATAGTCGCCTGTTTGTGTAGCTTGTTGTAAAGCAATAATTACTTGTGGATTGTATAGGTGGTCTTCTTTATCTTCACCGTTTCTAAGTTTTAAGAAACCTGTGCTATCTAAAGTTGAGTCAATACCTAGTCCTAGTGGGTCAAATGCTTTTGAGTGTCTAACTTCTATACCCTCTGCAATTTCTTCAAGTCCTATACCCTCAACCCTTGTAACTGTATTTGTAAAGTATTTATCAACAACTTTTTTATTAATACCAACTGCCTCGAAAATTTGAGCAGATTGGTAAGACTGTAACACTGATATACCCATTTTTGCTGAAACTTTTACTATACCATGTAAAATAGCCTCGTTATAATCGTGAATAGCTGTGTATAAGTCTTTATCAAGTATTCTTTTGTCGATTAACTCTTCTATACATTCATGTGCTAAATATGGGTTTATAGCCCTTGCACCATAGCCTAGAAGTGTTGCAAATTGGTGTACGTCACGTGGTTCGCCACTTTCAAGAATTATAGATATAGCTGTTCTTTTTTTAGTTTTAATTAAATATTGCTCCATAGCTGAAACAGCTAATAGTGATGGTATTGCAACGTGGTTTTCGTCTATTCCTCTATCTGAAAGGATAATTATATTAACACCTTTTTTATAAGCTTTATCGCATTTTACAAATAATTGTTCAAGTGCATATTCTAAAGATGTGTTTTTGTAATATAGTAGTGATACTGTTTGTGTTTTAAATCCCTTTTTATCAAGATTTTTAATTTTTAGTAGTTCTGTACCTGTTAAAATTGGGTTTCTAACTTCAATTACATTACAGTTGTCTACACTATCTTCAAGTAAGTTACCGTCTGAACCGATATAAACTGTAGTATCTGTTACTATTTCCTCCCTAAGTGAGTCAATAGGTGGGTTTGTAACTTGTGCAAAAAGCTGTTTGAAATATCTAAATAATGGTTGGTGTTTATCAGATAATACTGCAAGTGGAATATCTGTACCCATTGACGATGTAGGCTCTAATGCGTTTTTCGCCATAGGTAAAATATTATTTTTTACATCTTCATAAGTGTAACCGAAAACTTTATATAATTTATCTCTATCTTCTTGAGAGTGAGTATCTACTTTTTTATTTGGCACTTGTAAATCTCTTAATTTCACAAGGCTTCTGTCTAGCCATTCGCCATATGGTTTTTTAGATGCATAAAAACTTTTGCTTTCATTATCTGAAATAATTCTTTTCTTAACTGTATCTACTAGTAACATTTTACCAGGTTTTAAACGTGATTTTTTAATAACTTTTGCAGGGTCGATATCTAAAACGCCTACTTCTGATGATAAAATAAGTGTATTATCAGTAGTTATATAATATCTTGATGGACGAAGTCCGTTTCTATCAAGCACTGCACCCATAACGTCACCGTCTGAAAATAAGATAGCAGCAGGTCCGTCCCATGGTTCCATCATTGTAGCGTAATAATGGTAGAAGTCTTTTTTGCTTCTATCCATATAAGGGTCGTTTCTCCATGGTTCTGGTATTGTCATCATGACTGCAAGTGGTAGAGGCACACCGTTCATATATAAAAACTCAAGTGTGTTGTCAAGCATTGCAGAGTCTGAACCCTCGCCATTAATTACTGGTAGTACTTTGCTGATGTCATCGCCTAAAAGGTTTGAGTCCATTGTTTCTTCACGTGCGTGCATTCTATCTGCATTACCACGGATTGTGTTAATTTCGCCGTTGTGCAGAATTACTCTGTTTGGGTGAGCTCTTTCCCAACTAGGGTTTGTATTAGTTGAAAATCTTGAGTGAACCATTGCAATTGCACTTATATAAGTTTTGTCTTGTAAGTCAAGGTAAAACTGACGTAATTGAGTAACTAAAAACATACCTTTATATACAATAGTACGTGATGATAAACTAGGGATATAAGTATCTGATGAGCTATGTTCAAATTCACGTCTTATTACAAATAGTTTTCTGTCAAAATCGATACCTTTTTCAATATTTGCAGGACGTTTTAAAAAGCATTGTTCAATGCAAGGCATTTGGTCAATAGCTTTTTTACCTAATGTAGATGGGTCTGTAGGTACTTTTCTCCAACCTAAAAACTCTACTTTTTCTTTTTTCGCTATAATTTCAAACATTTTTTTAGCTTGGTTTCTTTTTAAAACGTTTGATGGTAAGAAAAACATACCAACGCCGTAATCTCTTTCGTTTCCAATATCGAAACCTAAATCAATACTAGAAAAAAAGTTATGTGATATTTGAAGTAGAACGCCAACGCCGTCGCCTACTTCTCCTAAAGAGTCTTTACCTGCTCTATGTTCTAATTTTTCTACAACTTCTAAAGCATCTGATACAACTTGATGAGTTTTTTTACCGTCGATTGATACAACTGCACCTATACCGCACGCATCATGTTCATATCTTGAGCTATACAATGTCTTTTTTTCCATTTTCATAAAACTCCCTTAAATTTAAATATAAAAAAAACAACGTGACGTGAATTTTTTCAGTGATAAGACACCAAAAAAGCGTTAAAAACGCTTGAAATCCACAACCCCATTGTCGTCTAAATTTTTATTGATATAATTTTATCATAAAATCTGAATTAAATCAATAGTGTATTTTAAAAAATATTTTTTTAAAAAATTAAATTAAACCCACAAAACATTTTATTGCTTTGTGGGTTTAAAATATATTTATATTTTAACTCTCTTTACGCTTTTTATTTACAGTAACCATTGCTGTAATAAGTGAGAGAATTAGCAATGTTACTACTAGTGTAAGCTCAAAACTGTCACCAGTTGGAATAGTTGTTTCCTCATCGTTTGTAGTTGGCTGTGTAGGCTCACTTGGCGGTGTTGTTGGTTCTTGTGTTGGTTCTTCTGTATCCTCTATAAATGATACATTTATATAAACATCAGAAATCACATTATTTAAAGTGTACTTATCATCTAAAATTTCCACTTCTTCCCCATTAACTATAACTTTATCAAGAATATAACCGTCATCAGGTGTAAAAGTAAATTCTTGGTTTTCGCCCTCTTCAACAATAATATTTTCATTAGGAGATACTAAACCGTTACCGCTTACTTGCACTGTTACTGCATAATGCACATGAGATATAACTGCTACAAAGTGTGTATCTTTAGAAATATTATTTGATACTATTGTTGTATCAGTTGGCGACATCATACCATACTCACCCATATTATCTTCAGTAATCTCTTGACCATTCACAAGCCATTTCTCAATAACTAATGTAGCATCTTTATGAGTAATAGCCTTAAGCATTATATCTTCATTTTCAAATACTTTATCGCTTGCGTTTAAAACACCTGACTCACTAGAAGTAGCTAAAAGCATACCATGTTCGCTATCTTCTCCATTCGTGCCTATAGCTTCGTATGAAATTGAGTGTATCTCAAGACCGTCTACATTTAAGTATGTATCTACAAAATTAGGGTTATATTTTGACTTAAAGTCTGCTATTATATCTTCATCGCCATTATAAGCTATTTGATTATAATATCCATCTGCTTTTCTAACTAGTTGAATTTTAAATAAATTCTCATATCCATTTTGAATTGTTCCATATTGTGGATTGTCAAGTTCTTGACTAAATGTAGCTACACCCTGTGGGATATAACTTTCTATATCGCTTATTTCATCGTCATATATAGGAGCTTTAATTGTTACATCTTTTCTTGTAACTGTTATTTCCTCTTGTACGATTAACTCTTCATCATAAAAAGCTTTTATTAGGTAGTCATTTGGCAACAATGTCAATAGAGATAGTTGTTGAGTGCTTTCTTGAATGACTGGTGTATCTAAATACCCATTACCCTCTTTTTGATACGCTTCAAACACAACTTTTGAAACATCTGCTTGTGGTGTATTAATTAAATCAACTGGCACTAAACTAGGTTGTATTTTTTCTTGATACATATAACTTTCGTTTAAGTTATCAATAACATATAAAGGGTGTAGTGCTTCTATTACATCAAAGTAGTATTCATTGCTTTTACTTTCGCCTAAATTACCTGAGTGAACAGTTGAGGCATACACTTTATAGCTAACTCCAGCTTTCAAGTTCAAGAAATTAATTGACATAGTATTATTTGTATTTCCGTCTTGATTTGTCTTATAATCATAGTGCGAATTAAAAACATATTCCCCATCGCTATTTTTTTCATATATATGGTATCTTACCAAAGCATTTGGGGTAGCTTCGTTTGCTTCGCTACTTTCTACGTGTGCTTTTAATTTAATTAGACTGTTATTTTCTATTTTGTCACCGTTTTGAATTTCATCATCTTGTGTATTTTGACAAAGTAAAGTAATCTTAGTTTCAACAATTGACTTTACATTAAGTATTGCATGATTAGACACAACATATGATGGGTTTGCACTTAATATATTTTCAACTTCACATCTATATAATGTGCCATCATCTTGTGTTGATGATACTGTAAATGTATAATCTTTTTTTGACGCACCCTCAATATCTTCCCAAAACAAACTATCTTTACTTAATTTTTGCCATTGATATTTAAGAGGTTGCCCTGCTGTTGGAAAACTTTTTGCAACTAAACTAAACGTAACTTCCTCATTAACGTATGCTGTTTGATCTGTTGGATTTTCATCTATCACAACTTCTGCACTCTTGCTATCTGCATACGTTTTAGCTGTTGCAATATTAGAGTAATACGACTCTTGCACACCGTCTGACGCTTTAACTACAAAATCATAAGGTGTATTTGGAGTTAGTGGACCTACTGTATAATGTGTGTCTGTTATTACTTCATCTTCAAACAGACGGAAATACTCATCTCCATTTACTCTGTAAATTTCATAAGTTGAATTTTCAGTAGGTTTTGGGTCTACCCATGTAAGTTCAATGTCGTTTTGGTCAATTGATTGTGCTGTTAAAATAGGAGCTGGAATTTTAGATTTTACATTAGCTACATAATAACCTATTACAGGAACTGTTATAGATTCATTTTTTCCATTTGTTAATTCTTCGTCCCATGTAACAAGTTGCCAACTAAAGCCATAATCTTCTGATGCATATTTTGGAATTGCACCTACTGTCCCTTCTAAAGCAACTTCACTTAAGTCAGTAATTGTATGTGCGTCTTCCCATGATTCTCCTACACTTCCACCAATTGTAACAACACCCATATGTGCTGCCGCCTCAATCTCTACACCGTGAGAAACTGATTTAGCTACAGACATTTCACTACTTCTAACTATTCTTTGTGAAATAAAGTTTGAGCCAGACCCTACATCCACTAATATATCATCATAAGTAGCAGTATTTTTACCTATTAACGAATTAGGAGTGCGGTATGTTGTAGGGTCGCCAGCAGTTGAATTTATAACATCTTCACCAATTATCGGATATTCTCCGTCAGAAGTTTTTGCAACTGCGTTATATTCTTCAATTGATATTGAGCTATACACAGGAGAAGATGGCACTTGAACGTCCATTGTGCTTTTTTCTCCGTTTGGCAATATAACATCATAATGATATATTACAACTGGTGTAGACATCATAACTACTTGATGTTCTTCTGATTCTGCCGCATCAAACGACATACCTACCTCATACGTTCTACCACTTGAGTATGCATACGTTAAATCTCTGGTAAATGTTGCTTTTGCCTCAACCCCAAAAATTGACCCTGGAAATTTAAAATCATAACCTATAAAGACTGAACTATTTACAGTAGTAGAGTTTTCATCTTCTGTCCCTTTTCCATAACTCATATCAAATTTAGTTCCAGCTACAATGCCTGCTGTATAATCTAAATTTGAAAAATAAGGGGCTACTTCTAACACTGCAAATATTTGCGGTGTTACAAATGAATGTTCTTTGCTTGTATAGTTAGCTATTAATGCGTCGTCGTCATAATCTGCACTAACTAAAATAGGAGTAGTGCCTTTATGTTGTAAATCGCCTGTTAAACTCCATGTAGTTGTCAATAAGTCAAAATTCATTACATTAGAGTCTTTGTTTTGTTCTTTATGAAAACCTGTTATAAAATATTCTTTTTCTCCGTAGTCATAATAAATATAGAATACTGATTCTTGCCCATTAATACCACTAAAATTACCAATTATAGGCTGTGAATTATCAAAGGTATAATACATTTCTTTTCTCTCATATACACCCATTACTTTTTGGGAATTACTATAATCCATGCCAATAAACGTGCCACCGCTATATTTATAGAACTCACCATTTACTGCTATATACTCTTGTGTTCCAATTCCATCAAAAGCAACGCAACCTAAAGATACAGGTGGTTCGTGGCGTTCATTTCTATAAAATGTATTCTTAACCGACTGCGTTGTATAAATCATGCTTTCATTATTTGAAATTGATATATTAAGGAAAAAACCAGCTGTACATACATTTGAGCCTTTTTGAATTGACGGAACAACAATCCTATTATTTTTATTATCAAACGAAGCCGTTACTGCAATATTAGACATTCTTATAGAATTATTAGCACCTGTATATCCTTTATTATTAAGAACAGGTCGCCCTACTGTAATAATTTCATAAGCTCCATTATCGTTTGGTAAAAAATCTCCAATTGAAGATGATGCAGAAATCATACTCCAAGCTTCTCCACTTACATTTTTATCATCTGACTTTGATTCTATTAAAATGTCATTTAATGAGTATGCTTTAAGTAGCTCCCAGTGCTTATTGATATTTTTACTTAAAACTACAACAAAAGAACTTATAGAGTTCATTTTAGCTTTCATACTATCACTAATGTCACCAAATGAAACTGTTATTACTAATTCGTCTATATTATCGCCTGTAATATCACCTGCTGTTAAGTGTATCATAGGCATATTTTTATAAGCTTCATAATCTTTAATACTTGTTTGTTCAAGAAGCTTTTTAAAGTCTGCTCCTGTCATCTCTTTAAAAACATTGCTCAAAACTTTTTCATCTACTACACCTAAAGAAGATGAACCAGTAAAGTGCATATAAGATTGTAAGTATGATGTATTTGTTCCACCATACTCTATAAGTCGTCCTACACCATAGTCAGGTG
>CAYJFG010000015.1:25377-26437 GCA_964369305.1 uncultured Eubacteriales bacterium | reverse complement strand
TACGTAATAATTTTTTCTAAAGAAGAATATAACGACAGTAAGATAAAATCATTTTGCGATAATTTAGAAAAAGACGTGCCACAAAATATAGAAGTGTATATTGGAATAAGTAATTATCATGTAGGTGTTAAAAATATTTCAATAGCATATCATGAAGCAATAGACGCACTTAATTTTAGATTTTATAAAGAAAATTGCAAACTTATAAAATATTGTGACATTGAAAAAAATGTTGACAGGCAAATTTGTTGTGATATCAATGTTTTTGACAAGCAAATTAAAAAGTATATTGAACTACTCGATAAAGAAAAAGCAAAAAATCTTTTTATAGAGATATTTAATAACAACAGATACGCAAACGCAGAAGAAATAAAAAATCTTATATCTAGTTTAATAGAAAAAATTATACTTGAAATGAAAGATGCATTTACCGCAGTGATGACGTATGATGCAGGATATAAAGAAAGAATTTTAGAGGGTGCGTCATCTTATGATGAATTGCAAAATTATATTTTCGATTTAATAGACAATGTAATAGATTATATGATTGAGCAAAAAAACAACAAAAGTAAAAAAAGAATTGAAATGGCAAAAGATTATATCAAGAAAAATTATATGAAACCGCTGTCACTTAATATAGTAGCCGAGGAAGTTTCTCTAAATCCGTCTTATTTTAGCAATTTATTTAAATTAGAAGTGTCTGAAAATTTCTTAGACTATCTTACAAATATACGCATGGAAAACGCAATGTTACTTCTAAAAGACCCAACTATTAAAATATATGAAATAGGATTTTTAGTAGGTTATGAAGATGCAGTATCATTTAGCCGAGCATTTAAGAAAAAAGTAGGAATAACACCAAAAGAATATAGAAACGCAATATATTAACATAATATTAAAAACCCTACAGTTGAGATTACTCTGCTGTAGGGTTTTATAATTAAGCATATAATATTATAGGATTTTGACACATTTAAAATAAAACTTACATAAAAAAGCTCTTTAAGTAGCCTATTATTTGATAACTTTTTTTGGTAAGCTATACAAAAAATGTTGATAG
>CAYJFG010000015.1:17237-25367 GCA_964369305.1 uncultured Eubacteriales bacterium | reverse complement strand
TGAATTTAACAATTTAATGGAGGTTTTAAAATGAAACGTTTTTTTACTTTAATTTTAGTAATAGTTATTTTAAGTCTATTTGTTTTGACATCATGTACACCAAGTGAAACTAACTCGGATGCATTAGTTGCAAAACCGTTAGCACTAAAAAATATGGTGCAAAACCCTTATATGGGTGTAGGTGAAAACTCAGTACACGTAGATAATTATAATTCAGGTATAACAGATGCAGTTTTGCCAATTGGAATTAACAGCGAAGTAACATTAGCACTTGAAACTGAAAGTACAAATGCACCACCAGCTGTATTTTATGATGCGTACAACAACGCTTATGCTCCATATAAAAGTATTGGTATTGCAATTAGAGATTTAGATAGCGAAGAAATAAAAACACTAGGTTCTTTTTTGCCTAGCAAAGATGATGACCACGAATATGCAATTCAACAATCATACAGTTTTATAGATAGTAACAACTATTTAGTAGCACCAACTTCTGACAATAGGATTATTATGCTTAAAACAGTTGATGAAAATGGAAATCCTTTAGAAACTTTTGAAAAAATCCTTGATATAAATGTGGGTTCTATTATGAATGTTGAACAGACATTGATGTCTATAGTATATGATTATGAGGGAAACCTTTGGTTTACTACAGGAGGATTTAGAGTATATCCTGAAAGAGAACAAACAGGAGCAATAGGTTATATATCAAGAAAAGCTATAGAAGATACTTTAAATGGCAAAGAAGTAAATTTAGCAGATGAAGTACACATCTATTTAAATGAAGACGGCGAGGGCGTTGAAAATGGTATTTCATCATGCGAAGATGGTGTAGTTATACTTACCAACTTAGCAATTAATTTATATAAAGCTAATGATGGTGTAGAAAATGTGTGGAGAGTTTCTTATGAAAGTAACGGAGCAAACGGCGGCGAACAAGGCGGTGGACTTTCATGGGGTGGTGGTACATCGCCAGCACTAAGCAATGACTATGTATTTTTCTGCGACAATCTAGACCCAATAAATTTACTTTGCATTGAAATTGCAACTGGAAAAATAGTAGGAAAACTACCAGTTATTGATGGCTTACCTGAAGATATGCCAGTATCTATAGATAATGCAGCACTTGCTTATGAACATGGCAATGGAGATGTAAGCATTATACTTTGCAACTGGTACGGAGCAAGTAACCCATCACTTGCAGACCCAGACAGCGACTCTTCAGTTCAAACTTATGATAATCTTTACAATCAAGATTGGATACAAAATGGTAATATAGCAATAATGCCAGGTATTGAAAGGGCAGACTTAACAGTAATTGACGGAGAACAACAGTTGATTTCAAAATGGAGCCGTGAAGATTTAAGAAGTACAGCAATGTTTAAAGTATCAACAGCTACAGGCTATTTATATGGATACGCACAAGATATGGAAAGTGGATTTTGGCAATATGTAATTTTAGATTTTGAAACAGGAGAAACAGTATACTCTTATAATGTTTCTACTCTAAGTGGATATAATAATATGGCGGTTGGAATGTTCTCAGACCCTCATACAAATGCATTATACTGCCCAACAGGTAACTTTGAGTTGCTTCGTTTGCAAGATAGGTTTGTATATGTAGATGAATCTCCATTCCGTGAGGTTGATTTAGACGATATAGGAAGAAGTGCATTAAGTCAAGCAGATTTTGAAAGCTTTGGCGGTGAGGGAGAAGTTGCCTCATGGGTTAATAACATTTATCTTGAAAATTGTAATGATAATGACGGCAATATATCTTTTACAGTACTTATAAATGGTCTTACAGGTGAAAAAGAAAATCTAGAATTATACGCACTTTCAAAAGATAATAAGATTACAAAAGTGCCAGAAGATAACTGGGGATTTTCAAGTGAGAGTAACAATTTAGTCCAAGAGGAAATTTACGAGGTTAATATAAAAATAGCTGATAACAGCGATTATGATAATAACGATACAGCAAAAATAGCTGATATGTCACTATTTTTAGTGTACAAATAATTTGTTATATTACTTGATATCGTAAAGAGGTAATTTCAAAATTATTTAGATTTAAAGTTTCTAAAATAATTCTTAGATTTTCTAAATTGAAATTTTTATCAATATCAAAAAGTATAATTCCACCACGACTTAAATTGTCGTTAATAAAATTTGTAATTTTGGAGCTTTGCATGGTAAGAGTAGGTGAGAAGTCTATAAAATCCTCAACTAGTATCATGTTAAGCTCCGTTAAAGCTTTTTCAACATTTTTATTTGTGTAGTGAGAGCTGAAAAACATAACATCTTTATTAGTTGTTTTTTCTAATTCTTTACACGTATTAAAGATGTTTAAATAGATATCGTCATATTTTATTTGAGAAGTGAAAATATAATTACTTGCAATTATTCCTATTTCATGTGAATTTGAATTAATTGTTTTAACTATATTTTCATTTTTATTTATGTATGCATCATCTAAAAAGAAAGTAGCTAAAATGTTAAACTTATCTAATAACGATACAATGTCAGATGTAGGTGCTTGTGCATCATAAATGTTAAAGAGTAGCGATACTTCTTTATGTGAAAAGTTGAAATTACTGCTAGGGGAAGATTTAGGAGTTAATGAAAAAATTATTGTAGTCATGCTGTTTAACGTTATAAAAATACCCATTAGTATAATTGTGCAACTACTACAAGTTAATAATAATTTTTCTCTATTAAATACAAAATATTTCAAGGTGAAAGCTCCTTCCTGATATTAAATACTATTGTTTGGAATATAATATTGAAAAGTTTAACAGTGTTTTAATTTAAATATATGCAAAATACACAAAAATAGTGACAAAAATTTTAATGTTTATATTTTTTTATTTTCCAAATTAGAAAAATTTTTAATTGTAAAAATGATAAAATAATAACATACGATAAAATATCTATTTTATGGAGAATGATAATGAAACTAAAAAAATTTTTATTAGGAGCGATGGCTTTAATGGTAACAGGTTCAATTGGTATAACATCTTTAGGTGCAGTTTCAGCAGTAACTACTGATGGTTATAAGTCTTATGTAGAAAAGTTAGAACAAACAATATATACTGGTGACGATCTAGGAGCAACTTACTCTGAAGATGGTACTACGTTTAAAGTTTGGGCTCCAGATGCAACAAGTGTAGTTTTAAATTTATTCGCTACAGGTAGTGACGAAGAAGAAAACGCACAAAATTTGTCAAATGATAATATGACAAAAGATGCAAGTACTGGTGTTTGGTCTATCACTAAAGATGGTGATCTTCACAAAACTTATTACACATATTCAGTTACAACAAACGGTAACACAGAGGAAACTGGCGATATTTACGCAAAAGCTTGCGGTGTTAATGGTGACAGAAGCATGGTTGTTGACTTATCTAAAACAAACCCAGAGGGTTTTGAAGAAGATGAGAGAATACTTTTTGATAATCAAACTCAAGCGGTAATTTGGGAAGTACACGTTAAAGACTTCTCTAATAGTGCGTCTTCTGGCGTTTCAGAAGAAAACAGAGGTAAGTATTTAGCGTTTACAGAAAGTGATACTACACTTAATAAAGAGGGTGACTTACCTACTTGTATAAACTATTTAAAATCATTAGGTGTTAATGCCGTACAAATAAACCCATTCTATGATTATGCATCAGTTGATGAAACTATTACAGGTGATGAAGAGTTATTCAACTGGGGATATGACCCAAAAAACTATAACGTTCCAGAGGGTTCGTATTCATCAGACCCATATAATGGTGATGTTAGAATTAACGAAGCTAAACAAATGATTAAAGCTCTTCATGAGGCAGGTATTGCAGTAATTATGGACGTAGTTTACAACCATACTTATGAGGGTGAAACATCGTTTTTCAATAAAACAGTTCCAAATTACTATTATAGATTTACACCAGATGGACAATGGTCTAATGCATCAGTTTGCGGTAATGATACAGCATCTGAACATGAAATGTACCGTAAATTTATGGTAGACTCAGTTTATTATTGGGCTACAGAGTATAACTTAGATGGCTTTAGATTTGACTTAATGGGACTACATGATGTTGAAACTATGAACGCTATTATAGCAAATCTTGACACTATAGAAAATGGCGAAAAAATCATTATGTATGGTGAAGCGTGGGATATGGCACAAAATGTTTCAGTTCCAATGGCAAGCCAAGATAATATGGATATGATGAGCGAGCGTATAGGTGCTTTTAACGATAGTATGAGGGACGCACTAAAAGGCGATAACTTCTTAGCTGTTGAAAAAGGATTTGTACAAGGTAAAGAAGCTCCAACAAAAATTGAAAATGGTATAATTGCACAAACAAATAGTTGGTCAGGGCAACCATCACAAACTGTAACTTATGCAACTTCACACGATAACTTAACATTATACGATAAACTAATAGCATCAGGAGATGTAGTAGACGGTGACTATGAAACAAGATACGAAAGTTTAGTTGCTATGAATAAATTAACAGGTGGTACAATCCTTACTTCTCAAGGTATTACTTTTATGGTAGCTGGTGAAGAAATGGGCAGAACTAAACTCGGGGATCACAACAGTTATAAATCTTCAGCATTAATAAACGAGATTAACTGGAATAACTTAACAAAATTCCCAGATGTAATAGCTTATTATACTGGCATGATAGATATTAGAAATAACTTTGCACCATTCACAAATGCTGATATGGAAGCTATAGAAAATATTTATTTTTATCAAAATATTGACCAAAGAGGAATGGCGTTTAATCTAAAAAATACTATAAGCGAAGATACTCAATGGAGTGACGTTGTATGTATCTATAATTCAAATATTGATAAAGAAATTGTAGTTGAACTTGAGGGCGACGCTAAAGACAAACAGTGGGTAATAGTAGTTGATGATAAATCAGCAGGGCTTAAGTCTTTAGGCGAAGTTACAGACGGTAAAGTAGAAGTTAAACGCACAAGTATGGTTATGCTTGTTGAAAAAGAAAGCTACAATGCAGTAAACTTAAATGCGGAAAATGAATTTATTAATAAACTTAATACAGTTGAAATTGATAATGGAGAAGAACCAACTACTCCTACTGAAATTACAGATCCAACAGAAACTACAACAGATACAACCACTACTACAAATAATGGAATTACACTACCACAAATATTAATAATTGCTGCAGGTGTAGTAGCCGTAGGAGTTGGACTTACTTTATTAGTTAAAAAGAATAAAAGCAAAAATAAAGAATAATTCAGTAATGCAGAAATAATTGTAGGGCTTGTGGTTCTACTCTAATGTCACGAACTTAAGAAAAAAGATAAAATGATGTCAGTTAGCAGAGCAAAAACGCCCTTTATAAACAAAAAATCCGTAAGGATTTTCACATTCACTTTTCATTTTTCACTAATTCCAACGGCAATAACAAGCCCTTGTCCTACACCATACGCTTGCATATAATCCTTAAGTTGGTGACATTGGGTTATACTCTTGCTGTTGATAATGCACATAATATGAATAGGGACAACCACATAGATTAATTCCTACAAATAAAAAATCCGTAAGGATTTTCGTTTTCACTATTCACTTTGTATAATAAATTATACATTAATTTTACGGTAATTATTTCAATATGAAATTTTTATAAAAACTTTTAAAGGAGAATATTATTATGAGATTTAAAAAATTAACTGCCATTGCTCTTTCAGCAGTTATGGCAACTGGTATGCTATTTAGCGTGCCAATGACAGCTCATGCGGCAAACCCACATGAAGCTGAAGCAGCTGAACTTGATAAAGTTGCTTATTCAGGCAGTGACTTAGGTGCTACATACTCACCAAACGGCACAGACTTTAAAGTTTGGGCTCCATCAGCATCAAAAGTAGTTGTAAACCTTTACACAACAGGTAGCGACACTGAAACAGGCGCACAAGATTTAGGTGCATATGACATGGAATATGATGCATCAAATGGTGTTTGGTACACAACAATTAGAGGTGACCAAAAAAATATTTATTACACATATTCAGTAACAGTTGACGGTAAAACACAAGAAACAGTTGATATTTATGCTAAAGCTGCTGGTGTAAACGGCGACAGAGGTATGATAGTTGACCTAGACTCAACAGACCCAGAAGGTTGGGAAAATGACGAATACGTTTTAGTTCCTTACCAAACAGATGCAAACGTATGGGAAATTCATGTAAAAGACTTCTCTTATGATGAAAGCTCAGGCGTGTCAGAAGCTAACAAAGGTAAATACTTAGCATTTACTGAAACAGGCACAACTTTAAACGGCGAAGGCAAAGTTGCTACTGGTATTGATTACCTAAAAGAATTAGGCATTAACTATGTACATATTAATCCTTTCTATGATTTTGGTTCAATCAATGAAGCAGGCGACCCTTCTCAATTCAACTGGGGTTATGACCCTAAAAACTACAACGTTCCAGAGGGTTCATATTCAAGCAACCCATACGATGGTAACGTAAGAATTGAAGAAACAAAAGAAATGATCAAAGCTTTACATGATGCAGGTATCGGCGTTATTATGGACGTTGTTTATAACCATACATATGTAACAGATTCATGGTTCCAAAAAACAGTTCCTAACTACTACTACAGATTTAACATAGATGGTTCATTTGCTAGTGGTTCAGGTTGTGGTAACGATACAGCGTCAGAACGTGAAATGTTCGGTAAATATATGGTAGAGTCAGTTAAATTCTGGGCAGAAGAATACCATATTGACGGTTTCCGTTTCGACTTAATGGGTCTACATGACGTTGACACAATGAACGAAATTCGTGCAGAACTTGATACAATTGATGACAAACTTATCATGTATGGTGAGGGTTGGACATTAGGTACAAACCCAGATGCTGATTCACCATCAATGGCTACTCAAGCAAATGCAGACGAACTATCAGACAGAATTGGTTTCTTTAATGACGAAATCAGAGATGGTATCAAAGGTAGCGTTTTTGCAGCAACAGATAAAGGTTATATCCAAGGTGTTGATTCAAAAGCTACAAACGTTAAAAATGGTATCGTTGCAAACACAAATGGTGGCAACTGGACATCTTTAGCACCATCACAAACAGTAACATACGCTTCAGCTCACGATAACCACACATTATACGACAGACTTGTAAACTCAATGTATGGTGAAGTAGCAGAATTATACCCACAAAGATTTGAAGAATTAATAGCTATGAACAAATTAAGTGCAGCTATTACTTTCACATCACAAGGTACACCATTCATCTTAGCTGGTGAAGAGTTTGCAAGAACAAAATATGGCGATCATAACAGCTATATGTCATCAGACGAAATCAATAATATAGACTGGAACAGACTAGTTGAATATCAAGATTTAGTTTCATACTATGCAGGCTTAATTGAACTTAGAAATACTTATGATCTATTTAGAACACCTACAAACGATACAATAGATAATAAATTAACATTCTTAAACACAGCTCCAGGCGTTATTGCTTACACAATCACAGACCCTAATTATATGTGGGAAAATGTTGCAGTAGCATTTAACAACAAAACAGTTCCACAAACAATCACAGTTGACAGTGCAGACGAATGGGTTGTTTTAGTAAATGATTCAATCGCAGGCGTTGGAAACTTAGGCGTTATCGAAGGCAACCAATTAACAATTCCAGCACAAAGTGCTTTAGTTGTTGTTGACAAAGCAAGCTATGATGCATCAGGCGTTACAACAGACAGAGGTATTGTTACAATTCAACACGTAAACAAAACAACTGGCGAAGTAATAAAAGAAACATCAATGTCAGGTATTATTGGCAACCCTTACTTCACAACTCCAAATGCAGAGTTAGACCTAGGTTATGATTTAGTAGCTACACCAGCTAATGCTGAAGGTACATTCAGTCAAGCTAACACAGTAGTAACTTATGAATATGAACCATTCACATTAGACATCGTAGACCTAACAGGTGACGGCACAATAAATTCACATGACGTATTAGAATTATCAAAAGCAATAGCTGAAATAATTGCAGCTCCAGCAAATGCTGACGTAAACTTAGACGGCGTTGTAAGTATTGCTGATAAACTATTATATCAAAGATACATGGCTGATATGGAAA
>CAYJFG010000015.1:11744-17227 GCA_964369305.1 uncultured Eubacteriales bacterium | reverse complement strand
TCAGCGGTGTTGGACAAGTAGTAATTCATTATATCGACAATGCTACAGGCGAAGAAATTGCATTATCTACAGTAATTAAAGACCGTACAGGTAGAGAGTACAATACTATTCCACAAGAAATTAAATTCTATGTTTTAGATGAATCAAAATATCCATCAAATGCAAGTGGTACAGTATCAACAGTTCAAACTGATGTATATTACTACTACAACTTTGAAGCAGTTGAAAGAACAGTACACGTTAAATTACTAGAAGGTCAAACATGGGTACCTAACTTATATACATGGGACGATACAACATTTACAGGTGAATGGCCAGGAACTCCAATGGAGTACAACGAAGAAACAGGCTGGTATGAATTAACATTTGCTTGTGCAGGTTACTATAATTTCATCGTAAATAAAGATGGTTCTGCTCAAACAATTGACTTAACAGGTTATGAAACAGACGTATGGGCAGTTGCAAACTATGCAATTCCTAGTAAATTAGCTGATGATTTCACAGTTTATACTGAAAATCCAGATTTAGCATAATTTAATATTAAATATTTCATTAACTAAATAAACTAAAGGCTTTATCGAAATTTTATATTTTGATAAAGCCTTTTTTAAAGTGAAAAGTGAAAAACTGTAGGGCAAGGGTTCTACTCCAATGTCACGAACTTAAGAAAAAGATAAAAAAATATCAGTTAGCAGTATCTATTCATCATAGAAAAAACGTCCTTTATAAACAAAAAATCCGTAAGGATTTTCACAAGCACTTTTCACTATTCACTATTCATTTTTCACTAATTACAACGGCAAGAGTAGAACCCTTACTCTACAACATAAAGTTCGTGACATTGGGTTCTACTCTTGCCGCAAATAACGCGCATATAAAATACGCTTAAAACGCAATCAATTTTTTGATAATTTTGCTTGTATTTATTTCTAATAAAGAAAATTTAAAAAAATATCTTAATTTTATTTAAATAAAATCAAATTTGGGGGTAAATAATATTGAAACATAAGGTATTTAATGGTATAATAACAAAAATATGTTTAAAATTATATTTTCTGAAAGGAATAAAATATCATGATAAATGCAAATCAATATCGTACTAATTCATGCGGTGAATTAAGAGAAAGTGACATTGGAAAAAAAGTAAGAATTGCAGGTTGGGTAGAAAATATCCGTGACCACGGTGCAGTTATGTTTTTAGATATCAGAGATCAATATGGAGTACTTCAAGTAGTAGTTCATAATCAAGACCTTTTAAAAGAGGTAAACCGTGAATGTACTTTAACAATAAGCGGTGAAGTTGTTAAAAGAGATGAAGAAACGTACAACGAAAAAATCGCAACAGGAACTATTGAAGTAGTAGTTGAAACTCTACAAGTTTTAGGTAAATGCAAAGCAAATTTACCTTTTGAAGTTACAACATCTACTGACACTAAAGAAGATGTAAGACTAAAATATCGCTTCCTAGATTTAAGAAATAAAAAAGTTCATAACAACATTATGTTACGCTCGAATGTTATTTCATTTTTAAGGGAAAAAATGACTGGGTTAGGTTTTACAGAAATTAACACACCTATTCTTTCTGCAAGCTCACCAGAGGGTGCAAGAGATTATCTTATACCTAGCAGAAAACACAAAGGCAAATTTTACGCATTGCCACAAGCACCACAAATTTTCAAACAATTATTAATGGTGTCAGGTTTTGATAAATATTTCCAAGTTGCTCCTTGCTTTAGAGATGAAGACGCAAGAGCAGACCGCTCACCAGGTGAGTTTTACCAATTAGACTTTGAAATGGGTTTTGCAACTCAAGAAGATGTTTTTGCAGTAGCTGAAGAGGTGTTATATCAAACATTCTCTAAATTCTCAGATAAAGAAGTGTCAAAACCACCATTTGCAAAAATTCCTTATAAAGAAGCTATGCTTAAATATGGCTCAGATAAACCAGACCTCAGAAATCCACTTGAAATTAAAGATATAAGCGATATGTTTGTAGAAACTGACTTCGCACCATTTAAAAATAAAACTGTTAGAAGTTTAAATGTGCCAAACGCAGCTACTCAATCAAAAAACTGGTTCAAAAAAATGGAGGAATTCGCTTTCTCTATTGGTATGAAAGGTTTAGGATATGTAAAAGTTCGTGAAGATTTAACTTTCGACGGTCCTATTGATAAATTCTTAAAAGAGGGCGACCGTGAAAGACTTATCGAAATTAACGGCTCAAAAGCAAATGACGTTATTTACTTTATTGCAGACAGTTTAGAAGATGCACCAAAGCTTGCAGGGCAAATAAGAACAGAAGTTGCAAAAAGACTTAACTTAATAGATTTAAACAGCTTTAAAATGTGCTTTATAGTAGACTTCCCAATGTATGAGCATGACGAAGATACAGGAGCAGTTATATTTACACATAACCCATTCTCAATGCCACAAGGCGGTATGGATGCACTTATAAATAAAGAACCTACAGACATTTTAGCATATCAATATGATATCGTTTGTAATGGTGTTGAGCTTTCATCAGGTGCTGTAAGAAACCATGACCTTGACACAATGATAAAAGCTTTTGAAATTGCAGGATATACAAAAGAGCAACTAGAAGACAAATTCACTTCTTTATATAACGCATTCCAATACGGTGCACCTCCTCATGCTGGTATGGCTCCTGGTATTGATAGAATGTTAATGCTTTTAACAGGTGATGAAAATATAAGGGAAGTTATAGCGTTCCCAATGAACAGCAACGCACAAGACGTACTTTTAGGTGCTCCAAACGAAGTAAGCGAGCAACAACTAAGAGAAGTGCATATTAAATTAAGATAGGAGTAATATTTTATGGTATCGCATGAAGATGTAATACAAATTGCAAGGCTTTCAAAATTGTCAGTAAAAGATGATGAAATAGATGCATTAACTAAAGATATGGCAGAGATAATAAAATTTGCCGATACTATAAACGACGCTTTTGAAACAGGCGAAAATTTCGACAATATAAATAACCTTTCTAATGTATATAGAGAAGATGAGGTAGTTAATTCATTTGATAGAGAAGAGATACTATCAAATGCAAACGACCAAGAAGACGGACATTTTTTAGTTAAAAAACGTGTACTTTAATTGAAAGGACTGTATATAAATTGAGTGAAGTAATAAGCAAAATTTCTTACACTTCATCTTTATTAAAAGATAAAAAGATGACTTGTGAGGAGATAACAAAAGAGTATTTAAAAGAAATTAACAATACAAATAAAGATTTAAATGCATATGTAAGCGTTACTGAAGAACAAGCGTTAAAAACCGCAAAAATAGTTGATGAAAAAATATCAAAAGGACAAGAGCTTAGGCCACTTGAAGGTATACCTATGACCTTAAAAGATAATATATCAACTAAAGGGATTGAAACTACTTGTTGTTCAAAAATTTTAACAGGATATAAACCAATATATAATGCAAAAGTTTGGGAACTTCTAAAAGAGCAAAACGCTGTTTTATTAGGTAAAACAAATATGGACGAGTTCGCTATGGGTTCATCAAGTGAAAACTCATATTTCGGCGGAGCAAAAAACCCACATAACTTAAACCACGTTGCAGGCGGTAGCTCTGGTGGTGTTGCAAGTGCAGTTGGTGGTAATATTGCAGTTTATGGCCTCGGTTCAGATACAGGCGGATCTATTAGACAACCAGCAAGCTTTTGCGGTATAGTAGGGCTTAAACCAACTTACGGTGCAGTATCAAGAAACGGACTAATTGCGTATGCGTCAAGCTTTGACCAAATAGGACCACTTACAACTACTGTTGAAGATAGTGCAGTTGTTTTTGATGCAATTTCTGATTATGATAAAAACGACTCAACATCAAGAGGAGCAAAAGAAACTACTGTAAATACTCTAAAAGACGATATAAAAGGGCTTAAAATTGGTATAGCTCGTGAATATTTAGACGGTGTGCGTGATGATGTACGCAAAACTATTGAAGACGCTATAAAAGTTTATGAAAGCTTAGGTGCTACAATAATTTACTTTGATATGCCATCTTTAAAATACGCTTTACCAGTTTACTACATTTTAGCGTGTGCCGAGGCGTCATCAAACTTAGGTAGATACGACGGTATAAGATATGGTTATAAAACACCTACTTATAATGATATTAACGATATGATATGCAAGACTAGAAGTGAGGGCTTTGGTAAAGAAGTTCAAAGAAGAATACTTTTAGGCACATACGTTTTAAGTGCAGGATATTATGATGCATATTATAAAAAAGCACAAAACTTAAGAGGTTCAATTGTAAAAGCGTTTAAAAATGCATTTGAAAGTTGCGATGTTATTTTAGCACCAACAGTGCCTATGACTGCTTTTGAATGTGGAAAAGCTACAAGCGACCCTATCGAAACATATTTAACAGATATTTGTACAGTGCCTATAAATATTGCAGGACTTCCAGCAGTGTCGCTTCCTTGTGGATTTAACGCAAAAGGAATGCCAATAGGTATGCAGTTAATAGGTAATAGTTTTGAAGAATCTAAAATTTTAAATGTTGCGTGGCAATATGAAAATTTAACTTATAGCAATATGTTTAAATCGGCACAAATGGGGGTTAAACTATGAAATATGAATTAGTAGCAGGGCTTGAAACGCATATCGAGCTTGGAACAAATACAAAAATATTTTGCGGTTGTACTACAAAGTTTGGTGGCGACTCAAACACACATTGTTGCCCAGTTTGTATAGGACTACCAGGAACATTACCAGTACTTAATAAGCAAGTTGTAAATTATGCTATGAAAGCAGGACTTGCAACAAATTGTGAGATTGCAAACGTTGCAAAAATGGATAGAAAAAATTATTGCTACCCAGACTTATCAAAAGCATACCAAATATCTCAATTTGATATGCCAATATGCTTAAGCGGATATGTAGAACTTAGCAGTGGAAAAAAAATAAGGCTTACAAGAATACACATAGAAGAAGATGCAGGAAAGCTTATACACAAAAAAGGCGATACTTATGTTGACTACAACAGAGCAGGCGTACCTTTAATTGAAATAGTAAGCGAGCCAGACATAAGAAGTATTGAAGAAGCAAAAGAGTATGTAGAAAAACTACAAATGATTATGCGTTATATTGGTATTTCAGACTGTAAAATGCAAGAGGGTTCTATGCGTTGCGACGTTAATATATCTGTACGTGAAGTAGGAGCTAAAGAGTACGGCACTAGAACAGAAATAAAAAACATGAATTCAATTACATTTATGGCAAAAGCTATGGAATATGAGTTTCAAAGACAAATTGACGTAATAGAAAGTGGCGGAAAAATAGATCAAGAAACTTTAAGATATGACGAAGTTAGCAACACAACTTCAAGTATGAGAGGTAAAGAAGACGCACACGACTACCGTTATTTTAGAGAGCCAGACTTAATTACAATAAATATTACAGATGAAGAGATAAAAGAAGTTAAAGAAAATCTTCCAGAACTTCCAT
>CAYJFG010000015.1:1712-11734 GCA_964369305.1 uncultured Eubacteriales bacterium | reverse complement strand
TCCATTTGTAAAACTTCAAAGATATATTGATGAACTAGAAATACCACAAGCAGACGCACAAATGCTTACAAAATATATTAATATTGCAACTTTCTTTGAAGAAGCTATTAAAGGGCTTAAAAATCCAAAAGTAATATCAAATTTTATAATTGGGCAAATTTTTGGTACACTAGATAATGAAAGTGCAAAAGAGGAATTTAATATTAATGTAACTGCAAGCAGTTTAAATGAATTAGCTTTACTTTTAGAAAGTGGCAAAATCAAAATGAATTTAGCAAAATCAACGCTTGATAAAATGCTTAAAACTGGTAAAAAAGTAAGCGAGCTTATAAGCGAAAACGATATGGGTTCACTTGATGACGAAACACTTACAACTTTATGTAAAGGTGCTATTGAAAGCAACGAGCGAGCAGTACAAGACTATAGAAACGGCAAAGAAAAAGCGATTAAAGCATTATTAGGTTATGTTATGAAAAACAGCCGTGGCAAAGCAGATGCAATTACTGCCGAAAACAGAATAAAAGAATTATTACAATAATAAAATTTTGCTAACCTCAAATATTTGAGGTTAGCAGTTTTAAAATGGGTGAAACATTTGAAGATATTAACATTATTTACAGGTGGAACAATAAGCAGTAAAATAAATAATAATGTCATAAATTTAGAAAATAAAAACGATTTTTCTATAATTGCAACATTTAAAAATAAATATAATGATTATAAAAACATTAATTTTGAAAATGTAGAAGTGCTAAATATTTTGAGCGAAAATATAAGCTATAACGAGTTAAATATACTTATAAAATATATAAGTAGTATTGATTTTAATTTATATGACGGTATTATAATAATGCATGGCTCTGACACATTAAGTTATACAGCTTCGTTTATAAGTATGATTTTTTCATACACTTGCAAACCAATACTTTTTGTAGCATCAGATTTACCTCTTGAAAACAGCAAAAGTAATGGCTTACTAAATTTAAAAAACGCAGTAGATTTTATAAAAACCTCCAATTTAAAAGGTACTTTTGTTTCATACTCAAATAAAAACAACGCTATTTATCTAGGCACAAGGCTTAAAGAAGCTGACCCATACGGTGACCTATTTATGTCATTTTCAAGTACACCTTTTGGTATTATAGAAAATAATAATTTTAAATATATAAATTCTTATGACAACCCAAGCATTAAAAAAATTAATGAAAATAGGGAAAATCAATTTAAAAATATAACACTTAAAAATAATGTGTTACTTATAACTGTATATCCAAATATTGACTTTAATATGTTTAATTTAGATAATGTAAAATGCATTTTATTATATTTATATCATAGTGCAACAGCACCTATTAGTGGTAACCTATTAACGTTTTTAGAAAAATGTAAAAGTAAAAATATAGATGTTTACGGTGCATCTTTTAAAAATATAGACAATATGTATAATACAACATCTAAAATGATAGAAAATGGAGTTAACCCCATGTTTAATATATCAAAAGAAAGTGCGTATGCAAAATTATGCATCTCATATAATCACGATAATAAAGAAATAATAAAGAAAAACATATTTTTTGAAAACGTGGAAAAAAATAAATAAAATTTTTAAATTGTATAATATGTTATATTTGTTGACATTGAAAATTTTATATAATATACTTAAATCAAAGATTAAAATTTTTTAAAAAAAGGAGATATTATTGCTATGAACACTAAAATTAAAGAAACAGCTCAAAGAATTAAAGGCGTTAGAGAACTTTTAGGCATAACAGTAGAAGACATGGCACTAGTTACAGGTGTTAGTGAAAACGAATATCTATGTCACGAAAATGGCGAATGTGATTTCAGTTTTACTTTCTTAAATAACTGTGCTGAAAAATTTGATATGGATATCATAGAGCTTTTAACAGGCGAAACACCACATTTGTCTAAATACTCAATAGTTAGAAAAGATGAGGGCTTAACAATTAGAAGACGTGAGGGCTTTAAGTATCAACATCTAGGTTACAAATTTAAAGATAAACTTGCTGAAACTTTCTTAGTAGTAGCACCATATGAAGAAGATGCTCAAGATAAAGACATTCATCTATCTTCACACGAGGGTCAAGAGTTTGACTATGTTCTTGAGGGTAGCCTTAAAATAGTAATTGACGGCAAAACAGAAGTTTTAAACGAGGGCGACAGCATTTATTACAATTCTGCAAAACCTCATGGAATGATTGCAACAGGTGGAAATGCTTGTAAATTCTTAGCAGTTACAATACATAATTAAGAAAGGGAAATTAGTGAAATGATAAATATACATAAAAAGTTTTGTAAAGAAGAGTTTGATGAAAAAGGTCTTTTATCAAATTTTGAAATAATGTACGACGATAATTTTAACTTTGCATATGACGTATTAGACGAAATAGCAAAACAAGAACCAAATAGACGTGCTATGCATTGGTGCAACGACAAAGGCGAAGATATTACATTTACTTTCGAGCAAATGAGCAAATACTCAAACCAAGCGGCTAACTTATTTACAAGTTTAGGAATTAAAAGAGGAGATAAAGTAGTTTTAATTTTAAAAAGACATTATCAATTCTGGTTTGCAATTCTAGGTCTTCATAAAATAGGTGCAATTGGTATCCCATCAACAAACCTTTTAACTGAAAAAGACTTAGTATATCGTTTTGATGCAGCATCTGTAAAAGCAATTATCTCAACAACAGATGGCGAAATAATAAGCCATATTGAAAAAGCTGTACCAAAATCACCAACAGTTGAAATTAAAATAAGCGTTAAAGGCAAAGTAGACGGCTATGTAGACTTTGACGAAGAACTAAAAAAACAACCAGATACACTAGATAGAGTTCAAACTCTTGCAGACGACCCAATGCTACTTTACTTTACATCAGGCACAACTGGTATGCCAAAAATGGTATGGCACGATCAAGCATACCCATTAGCACATATAGTAACAGCTAAATATTGGCACAACGTAGACCCAGACGGACTACACTTAACCCTTTCAGATACAGGCTGGATGAAAGCAATGTGGGGTAAATTATATGGTCAATGGTTAATGGAAGCAGGCGTATTTGTTTGCGACTTTGACAAATTCACACCAGCAGACCTTTTACCACTATTTGCAAAATATCAAATTACAACATTCTGTGCACCACCTACAATGTATAGATTTTTCATTAAAGAAGATTTAAATAAATACGATTTATCAAGCGTTAAATATGCAACAATAGCAGGTGAGCCACTAAACCCAGAAGTATACAACCAATTCTTAAGTGCTACAGGCTTAAAACTTATGGAGGGCTTTGGTCAAACAGAAACTACTCTAACAGTATTTAACCAAATAGGCACAACACCAAAACCAGGCTCAATGGGTAAACCATCTCCAGCATATCATATGGATTTAGTAGACCAAGATGGAAATACAGTAGAACCAGGTGTAGTTGGTGAAATCATTATAAGAACTGACAAAGGCAGACCTTGCGGAATGTTCCACGGTTATTATAGAGATGAAAACAGAACTAAAGAAGTATGGGACAACGGAATTTATCATACAGGCGATACAGCATGGTATGACGAAGACGGCCATTACTGGTATGTAGGTAGAACTGATGACATGATTAAATCATCAGGTTACCGTATAGGACCATTTGAGATTGAAAGCGTTATTATGGAATTACCTTATTGCTTAGAATGTGCAATTACAGGAGCACCAGACCCTATTAGAGGTCAAGTAGTAAAAGCTACAATAGTACTTGCAAATGGTTACGAGGGAAGCGAAGAACTTAAAAAAGAAATCCAACAATACGTTAAAAAGCAAACAGCACCTTACAAATATCCACGTATAGTTGAGTTTGTAACAGCATTACCAAAAACAATAAGCGGTAAAATTAGAAGAACAGAAATAAGAGGCGATAAAAAATAATTTTACAATAGCATAAAAAATAACCCTTAAAAAATTTGATGATTTTTTAAGGGTTATCGTCATAAAAAGATGTCAGTTAGCAGTATAAAGACAGCAGAGAAAACTCTCTTTATAAATAAAAAATCCGTAAGGATTTTCACATTCATTATGCATTATTAATTATAAATTATGAGTTAATCAAATATATCTAATAGAGGAAGAAAAAATCATGCAAAAAAGTGCAATATATCATGAAGCAACAAGAGAAATGTGTTATCAATTAAACGAAAACGATTTAATTATAAGACTAAAAACAGGTAAAGATATTAAAAAAGTAGTACTAGAATACGGCGACCCATTTTCGGCAGGTATTTTAGGCGATAGAAGTAGATGGAGTGGCGAAAAAATAGAAATGGTAGAAAAAGTAGAACTACAAAATCATTTACTATGGCAAGTTAAAGTAAGCCCTGAGTATAAAAGGTGTAAATACTTTTTTGAAATTTCAGACGGAAACGAAACAATGTATCTTCTTGAAGACGGTATCAAAGGAGAGGACAAGTTATATATTGAGGGGAAAAGGGAGCAACAATTTTACTATCCATGGATGAACAAATCAGACTTATTTGTAACACCTACATGGGTTAAAGATACAATATGGTATCAAATTTTCCCTGATAGATTTAATAGGGCAAGCAGTGAGACTCGAGAAAATTTATTGCCATGGAAATATGAAAAAGTAACAAGTCCATTTGTTTTTTATGGTGGCGATATTAAAGGTGTAATAGAAAAATTACCATATTTAAAAGACCTTGGAATAAGCGGTATATATTTTAACCCAATAACAGAGGGTGAAACAAACCATAAATACGACACAAAAGACTACATGAAAGTAGACCCTCACTTTGGCGACGAAAAAACTATGAAAGAACTTGTGGAAAAAGCACATAGTCAAGATATAAAAATAATGATAGATGTTGTGTTTAATCATTGCGGACGTAAATTTGCACCGTGGTTAGACATTTTAGAAAATGGCGAAAAATCAAAATATTTTGACTGGTTTATGGTAAACACTCTGCCAGTTAAAGAGGAAAGAAGACCTACAAAAGATGGACGTTACTACTCATTTAGTTTTAGTCCATTTATGCCAAAACTAAACACTAATAACGACGAAGTTATAAAGTACTTATGTGATGTAACAAATTATTGGGTTCGTGAGTTTAAAGTAGATGCAATTAGGTTTGACGTTGCAAACGAAGTTTCACACTCATTTTTAAAGGAAATGAGAAAACAAGTAAAAGCTATAAACGAAGATGTATATTTGTTAGGTGAAATTTGGCACAACTCATCAAAGTGGCTACAAGGTGACGAGTACGACAGCGTTATGAACTATCCAATAACAGAAACAATCTCGGAATTTTGGCTTGACAAAGATATAACAGCCAAAGAGTTTGAATATAAAATCAACAGGTGTATGTCAATGTATTGTGAGCAAGTAAACGATGTTTTATTTAACTTACTAGACTCACACGACACTGAACGTCTATATTCAAGACTTAATAAAAACAAAAACGATTTTTATGCAAGTCTTGCTATACTATTTACAATGCAAGGTAGCCCATGTATATATTACGGTACAGAAATTGCAATTGATGGAAGCGATGACCCAGATTGTAGACGTTGTATGCCATGGAGTGACATTGAAAATGGTAAATATAATAATGAAATTGATTTAATGAAAAAGCTAATTTCTATTAGAAAAGAAAATGAAGCGTGCAAAAGTAAAAATATAAAATTTATTCAAGGTGAAAACCAAAGAGTTATAGAATATATAAAAAGTGATAATAATAACAGTGTTAGGGTGATAGTAAATGCATCAAATGAAGATATAAAAGCACCTGATGAACAAGAATTATTTTCATATAACGTAAAAAATAATGTTGTAAAAAGTGGTGGAGTGTTAATTACTAAAATTTAATGTATGTAGTTTTGCATAATGATAAAAATAAATAAAAAATCAAAAAAGATTTTCACATCTAATCCACACTAAATTAAGTATATCAACAATGTAATTATAAAGTTTTAACTGTTTAAATCTACATTCACAAATTGTTATTATAGTGTTTTAAGTTATTTAAATTGTTTTTCATATTTATTTAAAGAAAATAGGTTATTATATAAACATAGCAAACGAACTTAAAATAAATGGAGGAATCATCATGAATGACAATTACAACACAGAAAAAAACACAAACGACTTTTTAAACAACAACACAGATAAAACAGACAATTTTGAAAACGAAGTAAGACAAGAAGAGAAAGTTCAAAATGCTACAAGTTTTAATAATGAAAATCAAGATGCAAATATGTATAGCAATAGTTACAAGTCACAAGAAGAAAATATGTACTCTCAAAGTTATAGAACAATAAATCAAAGCGACAACGCTTATAGAAATACATCGTATAACACAAGCTATAATCAAAATCAAAGTCAAGAGCCGACTCAAAATAATAGTTACAGTAGTTATGCAAGCAGTTACAATACAACTCGTGACTATGGCGACAACTTTAATACTACACAATCAACACCGCAAAACAACGTGTATAGCAATATACCTCAATCAAATTACAGATATACTCAAAATGACAATACCCCTAAAAAAGAAAAGAAAAAAAGAGGTAATGGAACTTTAGTAGCAGCCGTAGCCATTTGTATTTTAGGAAGTGGAGTTTTAGGTTTTGCAGGTGGTGTAGCTGGTAGCAGTTTGAACCCACAAACAACTGACAATGGACTAACAGTACAAAAAGTTGTAAACACCGCTGAAGGTGTGTCAGAAGATACTACAACAGGTGGAATGACAACACAGCAAGTAGCAGAAGCGGTTGCAGATACAGTAGTAGAAATTACAACAGAAACAGTTCAAACAGGCGGATTTTCAAGCCAATATATTGAATCAGGTGCAGGCAGTGGCGTAATAATTTCTGAAAGTGGATATATAGTAACAAATAACCACGTAATAGAAGACGCAACAAAAATTACTGTAACACTTAAAAACGGTGAAAGTTACGAAGCTGAATTTGTAGGAACAGGTTCGCCAGACCTTGACATAGCACTTATTAAAATAGATGCACCAGACTTAAAAGCCGCAGTACTTGGCGACTCAGACAACTTAAGTGTAGGTGAAGATATAGTAGTTATAGGTAACCCACTAGGGCAACTTGGCGGAACAGTTACAAACGGTATTATAAGTTCACTTAGCCGTGACGTTGAAATAGAGGGCGTAACAATGAATTTATTACAAACAAACGCAGCTATTAACCCTGGTAACTCAGGTGGCGGTATGTTTAACGACAAAGGCGAATTAGTAGGAATAGTTGTTGCTAAATCTACAGGTGACGAGGTAGAGGGTTTAGGTTTTGTAATTCCAATTAATCAAGTAGATGTGATACTTGAAGATTTAACAGAGTATGGCTATGTTAGAGGTAATATACGTGTAGGTATGTCACTAGTTGACGTTACAACTGAACAAATGGCTATGATGTATAATGTTGAAAATACAGGTGTATATATTCAAACAATTTCAGAGGCTAGTTCTGCACAATCAGCAGGTCTTAGAGTAGGTGACAGAATTGTATCAATAGATGGCAAAGAAGTTAATACTGCCGATGAGGTAATAAGCTTGTTTGCTGAATACGAAGTAGGTACAGTTGTAAAAATTACAGTTGAAAGAAATGGTCAAACAGGTACACTCGACTTAACTTTAACAGAAGATATCCCAGATGCAGTAAAAGAGAAAGACGCATTCGAGAGTAGTGAAAATACGGACGACATCGGCTCATATTTTGATAGCCTATTTTAATCCAAAATAAATTGATATAAAATAGTAGTCTTTAAATCTTCATTTTTACTGACTTTTATGGGAAATTATAATTTAATAAAAGCTCTCTTTTAAAATTAATATAAAAAAACAAAAACACCAGTATTAAAAATCTCTGGTGTTTTTGTTTTGTAGCTTAAATAAGAAATATTGTTTATATGTGTATTAAAAATTATTCAAACTTTAAACATTCAGTAACTTTAATTTTTGAAGCATATACGCTTGGTATTATACTACATAAAACAGCTTGTAAAACTCCTATCAGTATTGGCAGTATTAATATATCAATAGATAAAATAACTGAAAATGGAATAAATAATGTTTGAGTTAAATAATTTTCTACTGCTATAGAAACGCCAATACTTATAATCACAGCTAAAACCGATGCTATAATAGATATTATTATCATTTCAAATACAAACTGAAACCCTATATCAATCTTACTTGCACCAAAAGCTTTTCGTATACCGATTTCAGGTATGCGTTCCTTTAAAGAGAAAAAAGTTATACTCATAATGCTAATACCAGTTATTATACAAAGAACTATTAAGATTAAGTTAATTAATGTTTTGCTGTTTGATAGTTCTAGTTCCAAATTATTTAGTAGCATTTCTTTAGTAGTTATCGTAAAATTAATGTCTTGAAAATTTTTAATTTCTAATAATGTTTCTGTTTTTGAAACAAAGCTGTTATAGTCCTCATCGTTTTCAAAACTGTATAAATAACTTTTATTTTTATCTGACTCTTTATAAACGCTATTCAAAGTAGATATTGGAAAATATATTGATAGATTTTTTGTTATGTTTTCTGTGTTGCTTATTAATTCTTGTTTTAAGGTTAATTGAGTAAGTTCAGTCTGATAAGAATTTTCAACAATTCCTATAACCTCATATTTTAAATTCTTTTGTTGCATATCATTTGGATTACTACTTACAGTTGTACCACCATTATAACCAACATCTAACGATATATATTTGCCAATACCATCAGAAGTATTAAAAAGCAATTTTTCTGTAAACTCATCAATTACAACTACTTTATTTTCAAGTTGTATGTCTTTAAGTGATATTGATCTTCCTTTAATTAATTTAGATTGCACTGGAATTAATAAGCCATTATCAATTACAATTGGACACATATTATTTATTGACGACACACCATGTGAAATTGCAACGATATTTAAGTATTGTTCGCCACTTACATTCACAGAAAGCATGGATTTATTTTGTGCTAATGTTGAAACATCGGTGCGTTTGTAATTCTGAGCAAATGATAAATTATTGTTTAACTCCTCGGTAGAGATTGTTGTATTAATAATTGCAGTATTGTCTTTAAATTGATTAATAGAATTAAAACTCTCGTTATAATAAGAAATTATAATTATATTGCTTGTAGAAAATAAAAATACGGCAACAAAAATACCTATTGATGTTAAAATCATTCTAATTTTATTTATAGTAGACATTTTAAAAAGATGACTAAAATAAAAAAAACAATTAACTGATTTTTTCATTAATTAACTTACCACCTTCCAATATATAAGACTTTGTAGAGTTGCAAGATAAATACTTATTATGTGTTACAACTATAACAGTAGTACCGCTATTTGCTATTTTATTAAATGCATCAATTACAATATTTGCATTTGTGTCATCTAAGTTGCCAGTAGGTTCGTCAGCTATTAGCAACTTTGGTTTTTTTATTATAGCACGTAAAATAGCAATTCGTTGACGTTCTCCGCCTGATAGTAAATTAACTTTTTTATTTTTATATTCTAACATATTAAAGTTATCTAATAAAATATCTAAATTTTCCTTAATTTCTTTAGTTAAACTAATATCACTATATAAAAACGGCATAAGTATATTATCTTTTACACTTAGCGAATCTATTAAGCAATATGATTGAAAAATAAAACCAATATCTAACGCTCGTAATTCATAGTATGAATTTATTTTTTTGCGATTAATTTGCTGTTGATTAAAGAAAAATTCCCCACTTGTAAAATTATCTAGTAAACCTATTACATTTAGAAATGTGCTTTTTCCGCACCCTGAAGAGCCATATATTGTTGCAAAATCACCTTGGTTTATTGTGAAGTTTAAATTATTTAGCACAAAGTTTTTACCGTCATACGTTTTGCAAAGATTTGAAATTTCTATAAGTTTACTCATTTAATAAGCTCTCCTTTATGCTTTCGTTTGGTGTTCTTATTATATCTTCAACATATATTT
>CAYJFG010000015.1:0-1702 GCA_964369305.1 uncultured Eubacteriales bacterium | reverse complement strand
TCCGTTTTCTTCCACTGAAAATTGTTGACCTACTATTATTTCAACTTGCTTAGTTGTATCTTCATATTTAATATTAGCAAAGTAATTTTCGCCATCTTGATAAATTGAGTCTTTCAAAACATATAAGCCTTTTTCATCTGTATCTAAAATAAATTTAACATTAACAGGTGTTCCAGGGTAAAATTTTTCAGGTAATGAAATATTTATTGGTAATTTTTTATCATAAATCTCATATCCTATATTTAAAATTTCAGAGCTGTACTCTTCGCCATCATATAGGACTTTTACTGGAGTGTCGTAATTAATTCTTTCTATTTTATCCATATCTATATGTGACACAATGAATAACTTATCGTAATTTAATAGTGATATAATAGCATTTTTTTCGTTTTCATATTCTTCATAATAAATATCTAAAACAATACCATTAAAATTAACATCATATGCCTTGTTTTTAAAAGTGTATAATTTTTCGTCTTGCTCTATATACTCGCCTTTTTCTTTATGTATTTTTAAGTTTGAATTGCTTATTCCTTCTATCAATATATTTTCAACATATATTTCGGGTGATTGAGATATAACTTGTGCATCTACTTCATATGTATGCTCAATTTCTCCTTCAAATACTGGGTAGATTATATATTGTGTTTGGGGTGGCTCTTCTTTTATTATATCTTTTGAAAAAATATTTGGATTTAAAAAATAAACTACACCAAAAATTAAAAGAGATAACACTAAGGCTAAGATTATTACTAAAAAAACTTTTCTTTTCATATTTACCTCTTGTTCTTATATTAAAATATTAGTTTTGGGTTGCTATATTTATAACCTCAATTGCATCTTCTTTATTTGATACACCTTGACTAATTATATAACTATAACATGAATTAATTTCTGAAGAATCTATATATCTATAATCTATAACTAAATCAGTATAAAAACTATGGTAGTAATTTGTAGAGTTTTTATCTTTCAACTCAAGACCTGTTCTTATTGACAATGTAGAGTTTTTTTCAACTACAAAAGGTTCTTCTTCAAAATCTTTTATTGAAGAACCATTTACAGTAACAGTTGCATTTTTCATGTCTATAAAATCAATAAAACCTATATTTTCGATTATTATATCTTCCGTTACAGTAAAGGAAAAATTGTAAGATGTATCGGTAAAGCTTATTGTAGATATTATTGTAGGAGCAAAACCTATTTCAAACGGACTGCTTTTTTCTAAGTCTTCAACTGTATGTTTGATAGGGGAGTTAAATTTATAAGTATGCTCAACATCGTCAATTTTTAAAGTTATAGAGTCGATTTGTATATATTCATCAATGTTGGAACTAGCAAAACCCAGCAATTTCATATAATAGCCGTTGTGATTTAAATTTTTTACATCGTCGTATGTATCATCATTAAATTTAACATCAATATTTTCAACGTTTATACCATCAAAATTTACAAATTCAACAGTTGAATTTGTATTAGGTAGTAGTAAGTTTACATTAAATCCAAATTGATTTGCTCCATGTGAATTGTAATGAACCATATCAGTTGCAAAAATTATATCATTTGGGGTTGAGGTGCAACTTGTAAATAAAATTGGAATGATAAGTAAAAGTAAAAATGCTTTTTTCATAAAATAAGCCTCCCAATTAATAAAATAAGTGTTATAAATAATATATGATGTTTGATATTATATGTTAAAATT
>CAYJFG010000014.1:11769-26907 GCA_964369305.1 uncultured Eubacteriales bacterium | reverse complement strand
ATGTAAAAACAACATTGTACTACTCCTTTATATTTTCATAAATTTTTATGTTTATTTAAAGCATTTTTAATTATACAATTTAAGTGTTAAAAAATTTTTATTAAAATTTAAATATTTATTAAAGATTTCATGTTATAATATAAATAAAAACAATTCAAAGAGGTTATTTTTATGAATATTTTTATGTTACTTAAACCAAAACTTGAAGTTGCATACGTGTATGAACATTATTCAATGCGTCAATGCCTTGAAAAAATGAGATACCACGGTTACAGTGCCATACCTGTTATAAATAATAAGGGCGAATATGTAGCAACCTTAAGCGAGGGCGATTTTTTATGGAATATAGTAGAAAACAATTTTTCTGACATGGAAAGTTTAGAGCTTACACCTATAAACTATATTTTAAACGAAGACAGAAACCCAGCTATAAAAATTGATACTCAATTAGATACGTTACTTGCTAAGGTTATGGAGCAAAACTTTGTTCCTGTAACTGATGATAGAGGAATTTTTGTTGGAATTATCACAAGAAAAGATATTATTAAATATTTTTATAAAAACCATAGGATACATTTAAAAAGTGTATCTGTTTAAACCCTAATTCTCTGTTCTATGTGAATAATAAAAGTGAATAGTGAATAGTGAACAGTGAATAGTGAATGTTAAAATCCTTCGGATTTTTTGTTTATATAAAAGAAATAAACTTTTATTTTTGTTAAAAATTAACGTTTTAATTTTTTTCACATTAAATTCAATACTATTTTTTCAACTTTCAATTCTCAACTTTCAATTCTCAACTTTCAATTCTCAACTTTCACAAAATTCTAAAACGTTCGCTCAAAATATGAGCGAACGTTTTTATTTTTAATTATTCAACTGTTACTGATTTTGCAAGGTTTCTTGGTTTATCAACGTCATTTCCTTTAAGGTCTGATGTATAATAAGCTATCAATTGAAGTGGAACTGCTGAAAGCATAGGCATTAGAATTTCATTTTCAATATAAGGTAAATCAATTCTATAATCAAACGCTTCTTTCTCAACTTCAAAATCTTCTCTTGCTACTAATATAACTTTAGCACCACGCGCTCTTACTTCTTTAATATTACTTACTGTTTTTTCTAAAAGTTCACTCTCTTTTTGAGTAGCTACTGCAATTACTGGCATACCCTCTGTGATTAATGAAATTGTACCATGTTTTAACTCACCAGCCGCATATGACTCTGAGTGAATATATGATATTTCTTTTAATTTAAGGCTACCCTCCATGCTTGCTGCATAGTCAAGTCCTCTACCAATAAATAATAAGTTTTCATCTTCAATTAAGCATTTTGCAACTTCGTTACATTCTTGTTCTTTTTCATCTATTACAGTTTTTAGAAGTTCTGGAATTTCTAATAATTTAGAAACTAGATTTGCACATTCTTCTTTAGTGATTTTGCCTTTAGCAAATGCAATTTCAAATGCAAAAAGATACATTGTAGCAATTTGAACCATGTATGCTTTTGTTGACGCAACTGCAATTTCTGGTCCTGCGTGAGTATAAACAACTATATCAGCTTCACGAGCAATTGAGCTACCTTTAACGTTTACAACTGCCATTGCTTTTGCACCACGTCTTTTTGATAATCTCATAGCTTCTAAACTGTCGGCAGTTTCACCTGATTGTGAAATTATAATTACTAAGTCATCACTACCAACTATAGGATTTCTATATCTAAATTCAGATGCTACATCTACAATAACAGGAACTCTTGCAAGTTTTTCAATTAGATATTTTGCAACTACGCCTGCGTGCATAGCTGTACCACAAGCAACTATAAAAATTTGTTTGTATTCTTTTAATTGCTCAACAGACATACCACACATTGAGAAGTCTGGCATACCATCTGTAATATATGGTGTTAAAGTAGTTTTAACTACTGTTGGTTGCTCGTGTATTTCTTTTAACATAAAGTAGTCGTAACCGCCTTTTTCAGCAGCTTCAATATCCCAATCAGCTACTAAAAGAGGTTTATCAATTTTGTTAAAGTCTAAATCAAATATTTCTACATTATCTTTTTCAATTACTGCAATTTCTTCATGCTCTAATAAGTAATGTTTTTTTGTGTAATTTATTATAGCTGGCATATCTGACGCTATAAAATTTTCATTTTCTCCAACACCTACTACAAGTGGGCTTTCATGACGAATTGCATATATAACATTTGGTTTATCTTCAAATAAAATTCCTAATGCATATGAACCATGAATTTCTGCAACAACTTTTTTAATAGTTCCCATAGGGTCGCCGTCATAGTAATAATTAAGTAATTGAGAAACAACTTCTGTATCTGTATCACTTAAAAAATTAGCTCCTTTTGATATTAACATATCTTTAAGTTCTTTATAGTTTTCAATAATACCATTGTGTACTATAGTAACTTGTCCTGCTTTATGAGGGTGGGAGTTTACATCTGATGGTTTACCATGAGTTGCCCAACGTGTATGTCCAATTCCTACATATCCTTCTTTTTTCTCTTCTAAACTTATTTTATTTTTTAAATTTAAAATTTTTCCTTCTGCTTTTTTAACGCTTATGCTATCATTTTCAAAAACCGCAATACCAGCTGAGTCATAGCCTCTATACTCTAATTTTTCAAGAGCAGACACTAAAACGTCGCTACAATCTCTATAACCTATATAACCTACGATACCACACATACAAATTGCCTCCATTAATTTTGCTTTGTTTTGATTTTTATATATGTAAAATTTTAACAAATATATTTATTAAAATTTTATGCACTGTTGCTGTCTTTATGCTTAAAAGTTGGTACTATGTCTTTTAAAGCTTGCAATGTTTCGGCTGAATTGTTATCTTTTGCAAAATTTCTCAATTTCTCAAGCTTTATTTCAAATTCGTCAACATCAATTGGAATTTGGCTACCAATAAATATTTTGTCGTTTGGAGTTTTAGAAAGCCCCTCTTCCGCCATTAAAAGTTCCTCATAAAGTTTTTCTCCAGGTCTTAACCCTGTATATACTATTTTAACATCTTTATGAGGTATTTTTCCATACATTCTAATAAGATTTTCAGCTAAATTTACTATTTTAACAGGAGCACCCATATCAAGCACGAAAATTTCGCCACCCTCTGCCATTTCAGCAGCTTGAAGTACCAGAGAAACCGCCTCTGGGATAGTCATAAAATACCTAATTATTTCAGGGTGTGTTACTGTTAAAGGCTTACCGCTTTCAATTTGCCTTTTAAATAAAGGAATAACTGAACCATTAGAGCCTAAAACATTACCAAACCTAGTTGTAACAAACTCTGTTTTACAATTTTCGTCTTTAGATAAATATTCCATTATCATTTCACAACATCTTTTCGATGCTCCCATTACATTAGTTGGGTTTACCGCTTTATCTGTTGAAATCATAACAAATTTTTCTGTTTCATATTTTTTAGCAAGTAATGCTGTATTTAAAGAACCATCAATATTATTTTTAACTGCCTCTTCTGGTGACGTTTCCATAAGTGGAACGTGCTTATGTGCAGCTGCGTGGAATACAATTTCTGGTCTATATTTTTTAAATATATTTTCCATTTTATCATATTCACGAACAGATGCTATAAGAGTTATAATATTTAATTTTTCTTTATATTCCATCACAAGTTCTTGCTGTATATCATATGCATTATTCTCGTATATATCTAAAACTATTAAAAGTTTAGGTTCATATTTTGCAATTTGCCTTGAAAGCTCACTACCTATCGAACCGCCACCACCTGTTATCATGCATACTTTACCATGTACAAAGTCACGCACACGTTTACCTTTAAATCTTATAGGCTCACGACCAAGCAAATCCTCTACCCTAATGTCGTCAAGCTTAGATGTAATTTCGCTTACTTTTCCCTCTTCTAGTAGTTCTCCAAGATATGGAATTACTTTAATTTCGCAAGAAGTTTCAGAGCAAAAGTCTAAAATATACCTCTTTTGAGCCTCTGAGCATGATGGGATAGCAAAAATTATAATTTCTATTTCCAGTACTTGACATACTTTTACAATGTCTTCTGTCTTCCCTACTACTCTTACACCTCTTTTAGTTGTGTTTTGCAGTTTATTATCATCGTCGATAATTCCAACTGGTGAATATATAAAGCAAGGACTGTCAACATCAGATCTACTCTGGTGAATTTCTTTTAAAATAATATCCGCCGCTCTACCAGCACCTATTATTAAAGTTTTTTTCTTATATTGATCATTGTTAGAGTCAATTAGCACTAAAAATGTTTTTCTAAATATAACTCTAAAAATCATAATTCCTAAAGTTGTTACAATGAAATTTGCTATTAAAAATGGCGTTTGCACTTCTGTTTCAGATAAAATTATAAAAAGAATAATTGAAACTACACCATTTCCTGCCACCATACCTATTAAGCATGATAAATAATCTTTAATACTAAAATAACGCCATAACTTTGAATATGCACCTGCTATTAAAAGAAAAGCTATGCATAGAGTTGAAAGTAGTAAACTTGTAATTAAAAGTACGTTATCGCTTAAATTATCAATACCTACCATGCTTAAAAACGCATTAGTTAATATTGAACCCACGAATATTATAAACATATCAGCAATAGCAAGTACAACTTTCCTCGAAGATAATTTTCTCATTTTGCCCACCTATTTGCAATAAACTATTTTCATACATTATATTCCTCTACATTATAACATATTATTTCAAAAAATAATAGTATTAATTTAAAATTTATACATTTTTTATATAAGGAAAGTTTTTTCAAGAAAGAAAGTAGTTATTTATTACAATTAAAATAATGCATTTAAAATTTATTCTTTACTTATTTAAGCAAAAAGATATATAATCTTTTTTATTTTTTATTAATTAACTGCCATATATCGGTGCAATTAATTTCTTTTAAATTGTCGTTTACTTTATCAATAAACTTATTCATTTGTGTATTAGGGTTCATTTTTGATGGGCTATTTGTTTCTTTTTCCTGTTCAGCTTGTAACTTTTTGCACCTTATATATGCTTTTTCAAGGTTTTTATAAGTTAAACTAAACATTTCCTTGCTTTCTTTTTTGTATTCTTTGTCCATATTTTCAGTCAGCTTATTTTCATAATCATTCCTTGAAATTGCTGATTGAATATTTATGTAATGGAGCAAATACCATAGTTCAAAACTCTCATTTGACCATATAGGTTCAATATTTGTATTATTACATTTAAAAATTGACTTATTAAATTGTTCTCCACTTAAATCATCTTTGTCAAAAAACGCAAAAACATTTTCAAATATATTATCTGCTTTTTTTATATATTTTATTGCTTTATTAGTAGTTTCAATAGCATTTTTTCCTATTGGTTCAATTTTAAACTTTACGCTAAATTTATCATTTAATTTACTATTTAAAAAATGTTCAAGGGAATTTAAGTAATTAACTTCTGTTTTTTCACCCTCGCAAAAAATTAACCACGTAGCTTTTTTAACACTTCTATCTTTTTTTCCGCCTTTAACTCTACCTCTATAATGATTATTCCCCATTGTTATTCCTCACTTTGAAACGGAATAGCACCAAACCTACCTAACAAATAATGCTTTCCAAAGTCTAAATCCTTACGTACAACTTCACCGTTTATTTTTATATCTGCAAGTGAGTAAAGCTCTGTTTCATTGTTGTTTTTTTCTGTGAAGTATATTTCATCTCTTCTTAAATCTTTATTATCTAAACATATAATATTATGTGACGAAAATACAATTTGAGCATTGTTAGGGTTAGTTTCTTTATTTGTAAATAAGCGTATAATTTTTCTAAATAATAATGGGTGTAATTTTATATCAAGTTCATCATATAACAACATTCCACCTAACTCTAATATCATAGCAGTAGCTCTAGCCATATATAATATTTTTTTTGTTCCGCTAGATTCTATAATAGCTGGTGTAATATATTTATCTCCATTACTCCCTATTCTTACAACGCTTAAATCGTAAATATCGTTTAAATTTTCGTCTTTTCTTGTATTTATAATTATTTCTTCAATAGACGCTTCAAATTCTTTTATTAAATCGTTTGCAAATTTCAAATTTCTACTATCTTCTTCTAGTAATCTACTTGCAAACATTAACATCTTATCATCATTTTCATCAACTACATTACCTACAAAATACAAACTGGTTCGAAAATCAACTAAAACGCTAATTAACGCTGTAAACCACGAAGCGTTAATTTCATGGTTAGCATTTAGAATACTTTTAGAACCTCTTCTATATAAAATATATAATACTAACTCGTGTTTTTGTGTTATTTCTTTAGTTTCAATAATTTCATTAATTAAAACTTTATCAGCATCTTTATTTATTTCAAAAACATTTTCGTTTATATTTCTATAAAAAACTTCTGTTTCATCTTCCCTATTGTCAATATTTGATTGATATAACCATTCTTCATGTATTCCTTTTTTATCACATTCAAAACCATATCTAAAAACTATTTTACTCTCTTTTGCTAATAATTCAATTTCAAAAAAAGTTGGTTCGTTTATAGTTTTTTCATCAAATACATAAGGTGCGATATGTGGTAATCCTCCGTTATCTGATTGTGTAAACATAGTTTTAGCCATAGCACTAATAGCTTGTATTACATTTGATTTTCCGCTTGCGTTTGCACCATATATTGAAATTAGAGGTAGTATTTTTTCGTTCCCTACCTCTATCAATGTGTCTTCGTGGTCGTTTAATTTTTTATTTGCTACAAAATCAATCTCAATAAGTTCTTTAATTGATTTAAAGTTTTTTGTTTTAAAATTTAATATCATACTTTTCCCCACCTTTAAATCCATAATAGCATATCTCCTTTAAAATGTAAATAGTACCGAGAAAAAATCTCGATACTATTTATATTTACCATTTTTATTTAATATACTATAAATTAAAATTCTTTTTTTATACTTCTTTCAAATAAGTCGTTAAGTACTTTTGCAGGGTCGTTTTTATGTGTTATAACTTCGTTTACAGCACTTGCAATAGGCAAATCAACGTTATATTTTTCTCCTAGTTTAAGTAGTGCTTTTGTAGTTGACACACCCTCAGCTAGTTTTGTAAAGTTTTCTCCTTTTATTATCATTTCGCCGTATTTTCTATTATGGCTATATGGCGAAAATAAAGTAGCTTCGTAATCACCTAAATGGCTAAGTCCGTATGCTGAAATCTCATGACCGCCCATAGCCTCGATTAATCTTGAAATTTCCCTTGTACCTCTTGACATTAAAGCACCTTTTAAAGATGTACAGTTAAATCCATCAAGCATACCAGCCGCTATTCCTACAACATTTTTAGAGGCTGCTCCTACTTCATTTCCTATTAGGTCCCTACCTATATAAAATCTAATAAGCGGACTTGTAAATTCGTTTACAAGTTTAATTTTAACTTCTTTATTATTTGAGTCTATAACCATACAGTTTGGTATATCATTTACAAAGTCTTGAGGATGTCCAGGTCCTACCCAAATAGCAATTGGTGTTTCTTCTTCGTTTACAAATTCGCCTACTATTTGTGAAAGTCTTAACCCTGTTTTTTCTTCAATACCTTTCATACAAAGTACAATAGGTTTATTTTTTAAATTTTCTTTACTAAGGCTTGCCATAAAAGAACGCAAATGTTGTGAACTAATAGAAATAATAATTACCTCAGCATGATTAACAGCCATACTTAAGTCAGTAGTAAATACAACATCGTCATTAAAAGATAGATAACCATTTTTTCTAGTTTCTTTAAGTTCTTTAATCTCTGGTGCTTGAGGTAATCCCCAACAGATAACGTCGTTACCTATTTTACTTTGATACCATGCAATAAATGCACCCCAACGTCCACAGCCTAAAACTGATATTTTCAAATAAAATCAACCTTTCTAATAATGTATATGATAATTCATAATGCGTAATTCATAATCAAAAGACATTTCTATAAACTTAACATCTTTTCAATGGATACTGGTATCTTGTATCTAGTTATTATTTTTCTTTTTTCTTAATTACGAGTTTTGGTTCTGTTCCATCTTTAAGTCTTTTAATATTTTCTTTATGTTTTACAAATATAAATATGCATACTGCTAAAGCAAACGCTGATGATACTATGTAGTAGGCTTTTGTAAAAGGCACTAGTGTTTGCAAGCTTTGTTGATAATCTACAAAATACGAAAAGAAAACTGTAGCAAATGCAAAGCTAACTGCTGCAATAAGAGAACTTATCGAAATGATTTTAGTTATTAAAAAGACTATCAAGAATACAGGTATAGCAATTGCGAAAACCCTAATATCTACAACACACGCTAAAGCTGCTGCACACACAACACCTTTACCACCTTTAAAATTAAAGAATATTGGTAGCATATGACCTATAATTGCAATAAATCCGCATATATATTCGCCATAACTTGCAATCTCAGTTGGTGATACATTAGCAACTGGAACAAGTGAAAATAAGTAACCACCAATTAAAGTTGCCGCTACTCCCTTTGCAAAATCAAGCACAATAGTTAAAATACCAGCCACTTTACCTACTGAGCGAATAACATTAGTAAACCCAGCATTACCGCTACCCATTGTTCTTATATCTTTGCCACCACTAAATATTTTAGTAATAATTATAGGAAAGCTAATACTTCCTAAAAGATATGCAATAACTACTGCACCTAAAACATTTAACCAGCCAGCCGAGAAAAAAGAAAGTATATTCTCTACCATAAATTAAAAACCTCCAATCTTTACTCTTCGCCTTTTTGTCTTATTATAAATCTTATAGGAGTTCCTACAAGGTCGAAAGTTTCACGTATTCTATTTTCTAAATATCTTTGATATGAAAAATGGAAAAGTTCGCTTGAATTAACGAAACACACAAAGGTTGGTGGTTTTGTAGACGCTTGTGTCATGTAGTAAATTTTTAATCTTTTGCCTTTATCTGTAGGTGGTTGAACTCTTGCTGTAGCTTGTGAAAGCACGTCATTAAGCACACCTGTTTTAATTCTCATTGCATTTGAGTTTGCAACTTGTTTAATAAGTGCAAATAGATTATCAAGCCTTTGCCCTGTTTTTGCCGATATAAAAACTAGCGGAGTATACGACATAAAAGAGAAATCCTCTTCAAGTTCTTTTCTATAATTACCCATAGTTTTATCATCTTTTTCTATAGCGTCCCATTTATTTACTGCTATAACACACGCTTTTCCTGCCTCGTGTGCAAGCCCTGCTACTTTTGAGTCCTGGTCTGTAAATCCTACTTGTGCATCTATCATTATAACACATACATCACTGCGATCTATAGCCATTTTTGCACGAATAACGCTATATTTTTCTATATTTTCCTCAATTTTACTTTTACGTCTTATACCTGCTGTATCTGTAAAAATAAAATCGCCATATGAATTGCTTATTTTTGTATCTGTAGCATCTCTTGTAGTGCCTGCAATTGTTGATACTATACATCTGTTTTCGCCTGATATTTTATTTATAAGCGACGATTTACCAACGTTTGGTTTGCCGATAACTGCTACTGTAATTTCTTCTGAGTCTTCTTGTTCTTCGCAATCCTTTGGAAGATATTCAAAAATTTTATCTAGTAAATCACCAGTACCGTGACCATGAACTGAAGAAACTGCAACAGGATCACCTAGACCTAAATTGTAAAACTCGTAAAAGTCTAAAGGAACATCTCCTATTTTGTCGCATTTATTAACGCAAACTATTATATCTCTACCGCTTTTTTGTAGCATTGATGCAACTTCTATATCTGTAGCAACAAGCCCTGATTTTAAATCTGTAACAAGCACTATAACGTCTGCTGAGTCAATAGCTAGTTGTGCTTGAATTTTCATTTGCGATAATATAATATCATCTGATTTAGGCTCTATACCGCCTGTATCTATTATTGAAAATTTTCTGTTAAGCCATTCTACTTCGCCAAAAATTCTATCTCTTGTAACACCTGGTGTATCGTCTACAATAGATATTTTTTTGCCGACTAATTTATTAAATAATGTTGATTTACCAACATTTGGTCTGCCAACTATGGCAACTATAGGTTTTGACATTTTGAAACCTCCTAAATATCAAGTAAATAATGGAAAGTGAAGAGTGAAGAGTGAATAGTGAATAGTGAATAGTGAATGTGAAAATCCTTACGGATTTTTTATTTATAAAGGACGTTTTTCTCTGCTGACTGGATACTGCTAACTGACATCATTTTATCTTTTTTCTTAAGTTCGTGACATTGTTCTGAAATCTGGTATCTAGTTCTTTAGTTTTCACCTAAAACGGCGTTTATTAAGTCTACACCGTCATTTTTCACTGTAACTACTTTTGTTTTTAATTCTTTTTCTAATTGCTCTGTAGAAATATCGTCTAAAAATATGTCGCCCTCATTTCTAAGCATTACACGAGGAATTAACAAATATTTTCCGATATCCACATTTTTTAACTGCTCTATTATATCAGTTCCTGTAACAAGCCCTGCTACAGTTATACTTTTGCCAAAGAAATTATTTTCAATTGGTATTATTTGAACCGTTATATTTTCAAAAACTTTATTAAACTGCACAAATAGCTCCTTTAAAAACGGTGCTACATCTACACCAGTTGCAATTGTAACTTTATAATTTAATGTTGTATTATAATAAAATTCTTCAAGGTAAAACTCAAATTCGTCACGAAGTAGCGACAATAGACCTACTCCATTTTCAAGTTGCTCAAAATCTCCGTAATACTCGGCTTTTGGCAATTTTCGTTGAGCTTTTATATAAAATTCGTCTGCTGGATACACTATTCTTTTTCCATATTTAAGTATGCATTTATCGCCGAATTTTTCTATATCTAATAATGCTTTTCTTGCAGTTTCCTTGTTAAATTCAATTAATGGATACAAGTTTTCTCTAAACTTTGTAAGCCCTACTGGAACTACTGCTATACATTCTATATAAGGAAAATGCTTAGTTAAATCGTTTAATGTTTTCAAAAGCTCTTTGCCGTCATTTAAATTTGGGCATAAAACTATTTGGCAATTTATTTTTATTTTATTATCAGTAAATTTTTTAATAATTTCAAGTACATTTCCTGCATTTTTATTTTGCATCATTTTAACACGCAAGTCTTTATTAGTTGTATGCACTGAAATATTTATAGGGCTAATGTGCATTTTAATTATTCTGTCTATTTCGTGCTGTGTTAAATTTGTAAGAGTAATGTAATTACCAAAAAGAAATGATAATCTCGAGTCATCATCTTTAAAGTACAAGCTTTCACGCATACCTTTAGGTAATTGGTCAATAAAACAGAAAACACACTTGTTTTTACACGACTGATGTTTATCCATTAAGTATGTTTCAAACTCAAGCCCTATTTCGTCATATTCACCTGTTTTTATAAAAATAGTTAGTTCTGTTCCATCGCTATCTTTAATTATAAGTGTTATTTCTTTATTTGTTTGATAAAATCTGTAATCTAACACATCTATAATATCAAACCCATTTATCGATATCAAGATGTCATCTTTTTTTATATTCTTTTTATATGCGTAACTACCAAAAGTTACATTATTAATTTTTACAGACATTTTAAAATCTCCGATTATTAAAAAATAGAGAAGGAACTAATGCCTTCTCTACTTTTAAGAAATGTTTTAACTTCTTATGCTTCAACTTCGATAACTTGTCTACCTCTATAAGTACCGCAACTTGTACAAGCTCTATGAGCAAGTGTATACTCTTTGCAGTTTGGGCAAGTAACAAGTGTAGGAGCACTTATTTTCCATACGTTTGAACGTCTTGTATTTTTTCTTGCTTTTGAAGTCTTTCTCTTTGGAACTGCCATAATCAGAAACCTCCTTGTATATAAAATTAACCAATTTAGGAATATAATCATTCCTCGTCTAACAGTTGTTGCAAAATCTCCAACCGTGGGTCTATAACTTGTTTAACACAATCGCAACTATCATTATTAAGATTTTTGCCGCAACTGTGACATAACCCTTTACAATCGCTTGAACATAGATGTTTAAGTGGTAATTCAAGTATTATATCAGAAGTGACAACTTCGTCTAATTCCAATTTATAATCAGGAATTACGATGTAGTCGTCGTCACTTTCACCGCTTAAAGAAACAACTAAGTTATGGTTAAACTTGTAATTAATCTCTTTTACTGTTTGAACAGCACAACGGTCACATTGCTTTACAAAGTCAAAAGTAACATTTATAGTTAATTTAACTACCCCTGAATTGTTTAAAGCATTTGCTAAAACTTTTACAGGGCTTTGAAACGGATTTACACCGTCTATCTTAATTTCACTTAAATTAAGGTCATAGTCTAAACTTAATTTTTCATTTTCAGATAAAAAAACTTTCTTTAAATCAAGCAACATATAGACACCTCAATAAACCATAAAATTACGATATGCTAAAACACTATCTAGTATTATATAAGTTATACGAAATTTTGTCAATATAAAATACGTAAAAATCTTATATATTGAGAAAAATTATAAAAAACATTCTATATATATGTAGATTTCAATTTAATTTTTTAAAATTAAACCGCTAAAACTTGAAATTATAGTGTTTTTAGTTTTAGCGGTTTTGTGTTTTATAACTTGATATATTTATCTGCTTAAATTATCAATTATTACGTTTAAATATTTGCTAAATCTTTTTGCATACTTAAAGCGTCACTTATTGTCGGTTGCCCATCTAAATTATGATCAAAAAAGTACATATACTCCTCCCACGGACGTGGATCATTTTCATCATACTTTGGAGTGACTTTTAAGTCAGCTAAATATCTTTGCATTTCTAAAACATCTTCTACGTTAATTTCCTTATCTTGATTAACATCACCACTTACATAAATATCTATCGGAAAAACATTTTTAGTTGACGATTTTTCCAAATTAGCAACTAATGTATCCATATCTTTTATAATACCATGTTCATACGCATCTTCAAGATATAAAACTACACCATCTTTTTCAACATAAATTCCTAGTTTATATGGTATATCATAACTTTTACAAAATATATATTTACCCACTCTTACCGTAAGAGGCATAGGACCTATTGCCGCTTGAAAACGATATACTGTCCAACCATCTTCTTCATAAAAAACTACTGTGTCACCCTCTATTGCATATGGCAACGGTTGAGTATACTTAGGAATATCAGTAGCTGAAACTGGAATTAAGCTTATTAATAGCACCATACTTACTATTAATACAAATGAAATTAATTTTTTAAACATAAAATTGTTCCTCCTTTAACCTCTTAATACAAATTTCAATACACCTATATTTTAGTAATAAGTTTAAATGTTTATATTTCTGCTAAATCTTTTTGAATACTTAAAGCGTCACCTATTGTCGGTTGCCCATCTAAATTATGATCTAAAAAGTACATATATACATTCCACCAATACGGATCATTTTCATCATACTTTGGAGTGACTTTTAAGTCAGCTAAATATCTTTGCATTTCTAAAACATCTTCTACGTTAATTTCCTTATCTTGATTAACATCACCACTTACATAAATATCTATCGGAAAAACATTTTTAGTTGACGATTTTTCCAAATTAGCAACTAATGTATCCATATCTTTTATAATACCATGTTCATACGCATCTTCAAGATATAAAACTACACCATCTTTTTCAACATAAATTCCTAGTTTATACGGTGCATCATAATCTTTACAAAATATATATTTACCCACTCTTACTGTAAGAGGCATAGGACCTATTGCCCATTCATAACGATAAACTGTCCAACCATCTTCCTCATAAAAAACCAGTGTATAGCCATCTTGAGTATATGGTAGCGGATGAGTATAAGTAGGAATATCAGTAGCCGAAACTGGAATTAAGCTTATTAATAGCACCATACTTACTATTAACACAAATGAAATTAATTTTTTAAACATAAAATTGTTCCTCCTTTAACCTCTTAATACAAATTTCAATACACCTATATTTTAGTAATAAGTTTAAATGTTTATATTTCTGCTAAATCTTTTTGAATACTTAAAGCGTCACTTATTGTCGGTTCTCCATCTAAGTCATAGTCAAAAGAGAAAAAATATTGTTCCCATTTAGCTGGATCCCAATACTCCGTTCCAGTAGCCTCTTTTAGGTCAGCTAAGTGTCTTTGAATTTCTAAAACATCTGCAACAGTTATTTCCCAATCGTAGTCCGCATCACCGCTGATAGAAATTGACATTGGAATATAAGCACCTTTTTCTTTCGCCATTAATAAACTTTGAATCAAAGCATCTAAGTCTTTTATTTCTCCACTTTCGTAAGCTTCATTTAGATATAGAATAACTCCATCTTTTTCAAGGTAAATTCCTACATAATAAGGAAGATCAACTCCTTTATAAAAAACATATTTACCTACTCTTAATGTGTCAGCTAAATTAACACCCATATAACTATGATAATATACTGTCCAGCCGTTTTCCTCGTAAAAAATTGTTGTACGCCCTTCTTTTTCGTCAGGCATTGGGTATGTATGCTCTGTTGTGTTTGCTGAAACTGGAATTAAGCTTATTAATAGCACCATACTTACTATTAACACAAATGAAATTAATTTTTTAAACATAAAAACTCTCTCCTTAACATTATTTTATAATTTATATTAATATTTATTAAAATTTATTCATAACCAGCAATTATTCTTTGAATTTTCAAAACATCTCCTGAACCTATACTTCCATTTCCATCAACATCAGATAAATATTTACTCATTTGGTTTAATTGTATAGGTTGTCCATTTCCATCTATAGATTCATTGATATAATTTTGTAGTATAATAACATCTACTTGAGAAATCACATTATCTAAGTTTACATCACCTTTTCGATAATTCACTTTATCAAGATACCAATTACCCTCTATAGATGCTGAATAACTCGAAGAATTCCATATTAATTGATTTCCACTAGTGGTTAATTTACTGTTACCTATTCTAAATATAGTTGCGTTAGTATCACTTTCTGTACTCATATCTAACCCTGTGCTGTTTGCACTAATTTCAACTGCTGACGTTATATTGTTTTTTGCCAAGTTTACATCGTCATATGCTAGCCCT
>CAYJFG010000014.1:7211-11759 GCA_964369305.1 uncultured Eubacteriales bacterium | reverse complement strand
TCAAAAGTACCATTGCCATTATCTTCAAGAACCCACATATATGTACTATCTAATTGAAGTTGGGTTGAGTTTTGTTGAAGTCCTACTGTATAATTTGCATTTGAATTTTGGCTATATTTCACCAGCTTATCATCAAGGAAACTTCTTAATATATATATTCCCGCTGTATCGAAATCTGCCATATACATATCATCAGTACTCCAAGCTACAGCATAATTCTCTATAGTATTATACGGATTTTGATCTATTTTTATGGTATAAAAGTTGTTTGAACTACTTAACGGAACATAACATAATTCGGTTGAACTTTTTAAAAGCGTTGATGTTGATATTTCGGTACTTCCATTATGAACAAATAAATCTAAATTATTTTCATACCCAACATCAACACTTATAATATTTTCATTTGAATTACGATCATTTTCTTTTAACCATGTCATGCTCACATTCATATTTTCAGCGTCGTATGCTGGTTGATAAATATTAATTAAACTGTCTTTATAATACATTTTACCTAACGAATATGTACCTTGCGTTACTATACAAGCCATTACCCACGCATTTGGCACACCTGCACCTTGCCTTTCGCTTATTCCTTGTTGCATAGTTTCTTGCGGTTCGTTATCACGTTCTGATGATAAAACTTTATGGTGACACGATGCTAAAACTATAGACTTAACTAATTCAGGGTGAAGTGAAAGAGATGGTTTTAACTCAAACAAACGAGCTATCATTGCTGTTAAAATAGGTGCTGCCGAACTAGTTCCTTTACCTAAAATATTGTAAGGTAAAATAACATCTGGTTTTTCCAGTCCACCTGCATCTAAATACGCACTACTACTATCATCCTCATCATCTTCACTTGCTATCATCTGATCATTTCCATCATCTAAATCAAATTTATTATCAAAAGCTCCTACTGCAATTACATTACTAGCCCTTGCCGGAGTTTTAACATTTTCTAAAGATTTATTGCCAGCTGAAGCTACAACAGTTAAATTATGTTGCGATACTATATAGTCAAACCAATCACTTATAAAGTCATCATTATGATCATTTTCAACATAACCCCAAGTTATAGAAGAATTTAATACTAAAATACCTAAATCAATCATAGTTTCTATATTTGTAAAAAGTTCAACAACGTTACTATTAGCACTTGCCGTACTATAAAGCTCAATATCTTGTGCTAAACCATTTGCACTTCCTACTAAAATTCTTGCAGTGTTTGTTGCATGGTCAGCTGATGCTACATTTCCAACGTTTACTATAGTTGATAAATCTAATTCAGGGTCAGGAAGTGGATAACCTGAATCTATCATTCCAACCTTTACCCCATCACCAGTCAGCCCTAAATCATTAAATCCCATTGTCATTTTTATAATATCAATATCAGATAGATTAGATGTTGTAGATTGTATAGTATTTGATTGTAGTTCTAGTTCGTAATCAGCCATTTCAATTTCTGAACAAAATCCAATCTCAGTTATATTACTATCTTTTGACAACTCATTTATTTCACTTTTATTCGCTTGAATAATAATCATCGGTGAATATTCACTTTCAAACATAATATCTTTTTCAAGAATGTTGTTTTTTTCGATTACTTCTGTTGATTTTTTTACATATTCAGTTTTAGAAATTTCTCTTTTAACTTCTATAAACTCATCAACATTTGTTTTTTCAACCGCTCTTGATACTTCAGTGATTTCCATGTATTTTTCAAACGCTTGTACATCTGTCAAATTTTCTAATGCCTTAATTTCTAATAAAGTTTTATCTTCTTCTATATCGGTATCTAAATCGTTAGATGATAACCCAGTTTGTATTTGTGCTTTTTCTTTCACTGCTTCATGATCTATATCCTTATACCATATATAGATATCAAGATATGTATCATCTGATAAGTCTGCTAATTTTTCTTTTAATTCAGTTGTTATAATCGGTTTAATTTTGATTACTGTCACTGCATTTATAGGAACAGCAACAAGCATAAATACAAGAATAAGCACTAAAGCAACAGATAAAAGTTTTTTTGTTTTTGAATTTTTCATATTGACCTCCTAATTTCAATCATTGTGTTTGTTGACGTACGATTTTTACACCTAAACAAAATTCCTATAAGCAGTTAATTTTTATCACCTTACTTTCAAAAAAATTTAAAATTATCATACATCTGCAAAAAAACAGATAATTTTTTTAATTGTTACAAAGTAAAATTATATATTTACATTATACTAACATACATATAAATTGTCAATACAAATTCAAAAAAATTATCTAAAAAATACATTTCAGCAAATTTTTACTAATATTGTATTAATTATTAAAATATATATTGTTTTTATATTAATATAGGTGTATAATTCAAGTAGTATATAATTTAAAAGGTGGTACTAATAAAATGAAATATGTAATTTTACTTTGCGACGGCATGGCAGACACTCCTTTAGCAGAGCTTAATAATAAGACTGTAATGTCAGTTGCAAAAAAGCCATATATGAACAATTTAGCAAAACATTCAGAAATTGGACTAGTTAAAACAGTAGCCGACGGTTTAAGCCCTGGAAGTGACGTTGCAAACCTTAGTGTAATGGGTTACGACCCTAAAAAATACTATACAGGACGCTCACCACTTGAAGCTTTTAGTATTGGTATTGACTTATTAGACGACGATGTAACTTTAAGGTGCAATTTAGTAACATTGTCTGATGATGAAAACTACAGCGACAAAACTATGCTTGATTATTGTGCTGACGATATTTCTACAAGCGAAGCTAAGATTTTAATTGAATATATAGAAGAAAATCTAGGTGATGATGAATTTAAGTTTTATTCAGGTGTAAGCTACAGACATTGCCTTGTATGGTCAAAGGGTTATAGCGAGGGTATGAAGTTAATACCTCCACATGATATTACAGATAAAAAAGTAACATCATATTTGCCACAAGGCGAACATACTGAGAAAATACTAGAGCTTATGGAAAAAAGTTATAATCTTCTAAAAGATCACCCAGTTAATATTGAGAGAATGGCAAAAGGGAAAAGACCTGCAAACTCAATTTGGTTATGGGGCGAGGGTAAAAAACCAATGCTTGATAGCTTTTTCAAAAAATTTAATAAAAAGGGTTCTATGGTATCAGCAGTTGACTTATTAAAAGGTATTGCCATATGTGCCGATATGAACGTTTGTGAAGTTGAGGGTGCTACAGGTTATATAGATACTAATTTTGAGGGTAAAGTAACTTGTGCTATTAATGAATTACAAAATGGACAAGACTTTGTTTATATTCATGTTGAAGCACCAGACGAGTGTGGCCACCGTGGAGAAGTTCAAAATAAAATTTCTGCAATTGAGCTTATCGACGATAAAGTATTAGCACCATTAATTGAGGCACTTGAAGAAATGGGCGACTACTCTATTATGATTTTACCAGACCATGCAACTCCGCTTGCAATTAAAACACATACAAGCGAACCTGTACCTTATCTAATATATAATAGTTTAAACGAGGGATTAAAAAATTATATAAAAGTATTTGATGAGGAAAGTGCAAAAAACAGCGGTAATTTTGTTAAAGTAGGACATACACTTATAAATAAGTTTTTTAAATAATAAATAACAGGCTAGTGGTTTTGCTATAATAAAGCAGAACTACTAGCTCTTATTTTAACACTTTTTTTCAGTTATGATTTTAACATTTACTCAATAACCGAATTAATAATAATGAATAGCTAAAAGTGATAGGGAAAATTCTTTCGGATTTTTTCAGTATCTGTCATCTATTATAGATATTTCAGTATTCATAATTTTAAATTTTTTTGCAACAAAGCAACCTAAAATATCTTTGTTGACTTCTAAATTTATATAATATATAATTAATCCTATATTCCAATAGAGGTGAACAGAATGGCAAAATTTATTATTCCTTTAATTTGTGTAGTTTTGGCAGGCGTTATAGTATTTGCTCTAAGCCAGACACAGAAAAACACAATAACTTTTACTTATTCAAATGATATTTTAGACAATCCTGAGAAAGGGTTTTATGTACAGATAGACTCTAGCCACGCAGATAGTATGCCACGTTTTCGTCAAGAAGCAAGAGTTGTTTTAGTTGGATACGATTTAAAAGACTTTACTACAGAACCTATAAGCGACGAAAAGATACAAGAACTTCACGATGTTTTGAAAGCAGCGAATGACCACGCTATGGGAGTTGTTTTTAGAGCGACATACGGATTTACAGCTGATGTATCAGAACCTACAGATTTAAACTTAATTGAGCATCATATGATGCAAATTTCAGAAGTTTTAAACGAATATAAAGAAGCAATTATGGTAGTTCAAGCAGGTATTTTAGGTGCTTGGGGCGAATGGCACTCTGGATTATACCTTAAAGAAGAAAATGAGCAATCTGTATATATGAGAAAATTTGTTTTACAGCAGTGGGAAAAATATCTTGATAACGATATGCTCGTATCAGTACGTAGAACACGTTTTATACGTGAAGCGTGGGAAAGCGGAATTTTAATAGACCGACTTGGAAT
>CAYJFG010000014.1:5836-7201 GCA_964369305.1 uncultured Eubacteriales bacterium | reverse complement strand
GCACTTTTATCTACTCACAGCGATATGGCAACATACGACGACCCTTTATTCACTCGTGAGCAAGAATTAGACTGGATGGATAAAAACTTGGAAAGTTTCGTAAACGGTGGAGAAATGCCGACTTTAGGCGAACTAAATCTACCTGAAAATGCTGATTATGAGTTTCAAAAACTGCATTTGACATATCTAAATTTATTTTACAATCAAGACATTATTGCAAGTTGGGACAACTCTGAGTATAAAGGCGAAAATGCAAAAGACTATATAGAAAATAGACTTGGATATAATCTTTATGTAACACAAATAACCACTAAAATTTCGCCATGGTATATGCCACAAAAAACAATTGACTTTAATATTGAAATTGAAAATATAGGCTATGGTGCTTTATCAGAAAATTACGAAGTTTATGCAGTGTTATACGAAGAAGGGAAAGAAGTTTATTCTCAATTAATAGACGATAACTCTATTTACCAGATTACCAATGGCGAAAAAGCTAACCTCAGCTTTACTCTGCCTATAGAAAAAGAATATTCCTCTCAAACTTCCTCTTCACAACTTGTTTTTGGATTAAAAATAACAAAATGTGTTAAGGAAGATTGTGGCTATTTTATAACATTATCAAACAGCGATATTATAGCAGAAGACAAAGCAAATAAATATTTAAGTATAAACACAACTGACAATAGTATTCAAAAATTAGTCGATTTATCAGAGTAAATACAAAGTTTATATGGTTTATATAATTTAAAACTATAAAATAATTAATCAAATAAATTTAAATCAACACTATATTTTCACTTTTCTAATAAGAAGATATTATATTCTATTTTGAAAAACTTCATAACCGCAAAATTATAAAAAAATAGTTTTGCGGTTATAATCTTATAAAATATTAAAGGCACTACTTTATTTTTTTACTTTTTTCATTCGCTGTGTGTCGCTAAACCTCAATTTTTATAAGTTTCAAAAAAAATAATTCATTTAAAGCGTTTTGCTACCACCTGCCAATAAATCTATTACGAGTGTAATTTCATATAAAAAGTAAAAAACAACACTGAAAATCCAGCATTACGTTTGTATGACTGTCCAATATAGATGCATTAAAAATGCGAAAAAAATTCCGTCATAGCATAAACTATAACGGAAAATAATTCAAGCGTCACGCTTGTGGCACCCCCGACCAGAATCGAACTGATAACTAAATCTTAGGAGGATCTTGTTATATCCATTTAACTACGGGGGCTTATAAACCAATGTCATGAACTTAATGATTATATGCAAGAGTATGGTGTAGAACAAGGGTTCTGCTCTTGCCATTGGAATTAGTGAAAAATGAAAAGTGAATAGTGAATAGTGAATAGT
>CAYJFG010000014.1:0-5826 GCA_964369305.1 uncultured Eubacteriales bacterium | reverse complement strand
GGAGGATCTTGTTATATCCATTTAACTACGGGGGCTTATAAAACTTAAGAAAATAAATAAATTTTTCCAGCAGTTCAACCATATTGAGCGGACAACCACATACATGGTGACCCTACGACAAAAATTTATAATATGTGCGTTATCCACGGCAAGAGTAGAACCAAAAGTCCTACACAACATTCTCAATTTTGCATTAAATAACACCAAAACCTTAAGTTCATGGCATTGACTTATAAACTGCATACACATTTTAACATAGATTAATTTATATGTCAAATTCTCAAAACAAAAAAAACTAAAAACTAAAGCTTACTTAATTTCAGCTTAGTTTTTAGTTTTTTAAATTTAAAATTAACCTTTTACTGCACCTGCTACAACGCCTTTAATAATATATTTTTGGCATGATAGATAGAATGCTATAATTGGTATAATTGCAAGTACAAGCATTGCCATCATTACAGCCATATCGATACCGCCGTAACTTCCTCTTAAACTTTGTACTGCAACTTGTATTGTTGGTTCATCTAGTGGAAGAACTAAGCTTGGTAGCAAATAGTCGTTCCATATCCACATTGCGTTTAAAATTGCAACTGTAATAGCTGTTGGTTTTAAAATTGGGAAAACTACTAAGAAATATGCTCTCATAGCTCCGCAACCGTCAATCATTGCAGCTTCTTCAATTTCATATGGAATACTTTTAATAAATCCTGAAAACAAGAATATTGAAAGTCCTGCACCAAAACCTAAGTATATAACTACAATACCAAAAATATTTCCAAGCCCTAGCTGATTTGCTATTTTAGACATTGGGAACATAACCATTTGGAATGGAACTATCATTGAAAAAGCACATAGTAAATATAAAAGTTTTGTATACCATGTTTTTACCCTTACGATAAACCACGCACACATTGAAGTAAATAAAACTATTACTAAAACTGATGCTACTGTTACCCAAAGCGAACGACCAAAGGCACTGAAAAAGTCTATTTGTTCTATACCTTTAATGTAGTTGTCAAAACCTACAAATGTTTCTTCTGTTGGGAAAGCGAAAGGATCTGAACTTACATATAATTTACCTTTAAGCGAGTTCATAACAACTAAAAGTATTGGAATAATTATACCTAATCCACAAATAGATAAAACAACAAATTTTACCCAATCCCCTGCTTTCATTTTCGCTTTAATTTTTACGTTTTCATGTTTAGCCATTAGTTTTCAACCTCCTTACGTCTAGTTAAATATAGTTGTGTAAGAGCTATAATTGCAACAATTACAAAGAAAATTACTGCTTTTGATTGTCCTACACCTTTCCAACCTACTCTACCATAGAAAGTATCAACAATATTTAATGCAACCAACTGAGTTTTATCAGATGGTGCTCCATCTGTAAGTGCTAAGTTTTGGTCAAATAATTTAAATGAGTTTGTAAGTGTTAAGAAAGAACATATAGTAATAGCTGGCATAACTTGTGGAATTGTTATTTTAAATAATCTTTGTATCTTATTAGCACCGTCAATATCAGCAGCTTCAAGTAAGTCTGGTGATATATTTTGAATACCTGCTATATAGATAATCATCATATAACCAACCATTTGCCAGTTCATAAGGATAACTAGTCCCCAAAATCCGTACGCTGGGTCATATGTAATAGTTACATTAAATAGTGATAACACACCATTTATAACTAATAACCATATATAACCTAAAACGATACCACCTATTAAGTTAGGCATAAAAAATAAAGTTCTAAATATATTGGTTCCTTTTAAAGCTTTTGTAAGTAGCATCGCTAAAGCAAAAGATAGTAAGTTTATGCTTATTATTGAAACGACTGTAAATTGTGCTGTTCGCCATAAAGCATCCACAAACTTTTGATCAGCAAATGCTTTAATGTAGTTTTCAATACCTACCCACTCAGCATTTGAAATTGTTGTAAAATCTGTAAACGACAAATATATACCCATAATAAATGGTACTATAAATGCGATTATAAAAGCTGCTACTGTAGGTAAAACTAATATCGGAAACCATCTTTTCATAGATTTTTGCATACTTTTTCCTCCTCTTGTTTTAAAGATTGCTAAATCATAAACACCTCGTACCTATAAATAAGCACGAGGTGTAATTTCTACAGGTATAAATAATTCAAATGTTTTGAACTAAATTAAGTTATATTAGCCTGCATTTGCTCTTTCTGTTTCCCATGATGTTTTAACAGTATTTACTACGTCATCCCATGTTTTTTGGTCTTGAACATATTCAAGTAATGCAGCACCGAAGTCAGCTTTGAATTGTTCACTTGGGAATGATGCAAACGCCCAAACTGGATTTGAGTAATTTTCATCAGCTTGATATCTTAAAACTTCTTTAGCTAGAGGATCTGATGGAGCTTCTGCTTCTGAGAATGTTGTGAAAGGAGTAATAAAGCCTAAATCGTTAGTAACAGCTTTTTTACCTTCTTCACTTGAGAATAACCATACTAAGAAATCGATAGATGCTTGTTGTGTAGCTTCATCAACTTGGCTATTAATTGCGAAGTAGTTTTCTGTACCTATGCAGATACCTAGGTTTTCTTCATCTTTAGCACCTGTGAATATTGGTAAGAATTTAACATCGTCTTCTACAACTGTGTTGCCGTCAACGCCTGAAATTTGTCCCCAACCCCAGTTACCGTTTTGAACCATAGCAACTTGACCTAAAGCAAATTCTGCCATTGAGTCGTCAACTGATTTACCTGAAAGTAATGTTTTTTCTGTGATTGAATTGTTTGTATATAAGTCAAATATGTTTTTGTAACCTTCTGCATATTTAAATTCAACAGTTGCAGCGTCTAAGCCAGCTAAGATTGGGCTTGAGAAACTTGTATTTTCTGAGAATTCATAGTAGAAAGGCATATTAGCTAAGTGAGTTTGCCATCTCCAGTCGTTACCTGCACTAAATGATGTTGATGCAAATACGCCTTCAATACCTAATTCATCTTTAATTTTTGTCATATCTTCTACAACTTCTTTTAAAGCATCATAGCTTTTAATTTCGTCCATTGAAGAAATTGAAGATGTTTTGCTTGAAGATGCAAAGTATTTATCCATAATAGCGTTATTATAAATGATACCATAACCCTCAACAGCGTAAGGAATACCATAAACACCGCCATCATTTTCAACTGCTAAATCTTTACCGCCTGATGATAACATATCATAAAGCTCTGTATCTTTTAAATCAGCTGTGTAGTCTGTCCAGTTTTGATAACCAACAGGTCCGTTAATTTGGAAAATTGTAGGTGGTTGGTCTTTTTCAACTTCTGACATTAATGTTTGCTCGTATTGTCCAGAAGCTGCAGTTTCAACTTTAACTGTAACACCAGTTTCTTCTTTGTATTTTGCAGCAATTGCAGCATATTGGTCTGCTGATTCTGGTTTAAAGTTAAGGAAATAAATTTCGTCAACTGTTTGCTCTCCGCTTGATGGGTCTGTTGGATCAGTTGATGCTGATGGTTGACAGCCTGCTAAAACAGATGCAGCCATTAATGTAGCCATAGAAACGCCTACGATTTTTTTAAACTTTTTCATAAAATAATTCTCCTTTTTCTTAAAAAGATTGTTTTTTTCGATTTACTCATAAATAACTATTCTAAAATTTCCCAAACACTCATTTGTATCTAAAGAAATGTCAAGAAATCTATAAGTAACTCATTGACAATATAATAACATAAATTTTATGAATATGCAAATAAACTTAAAACTAATTTTTTATAAAATTTGGTAAAAAAAACAACTTTGTAATTTAAATTTGTCATTTCCAATAAAAATTTATATGTTTTTTCTTGCAAAACGCATATAAAAAAACATATAAAAATTACGTTTTGCACAAATTGTACATATATAATTTGTGCATACTTACGATTTTTTTATATAAATTATTTGTAAATGTTTCAAATTAGTAAACTTTATTAAGAAATTTCAAATGGCGACTATCACTTACGTATAGTCGCCATTTTTAAAATTAATATTAAACTTTCAAAGCTTAAAATACAAGTATTTTATTCAAATAAACTATCCATACTTGATAGTTGCATAGGTGTATTCGCACTCATTACTCCATTTATGAATATAACATTATCTATATCATTTACTTCACAGTATGTCTTTAAATTACCCTCAAAATGCCTAAAATCAATAATATGTGTTTCATCATAATTATATGAGAAATATGGTGCAATTGCATTACCGTATGACTCTTTTATAACTGCAATTTTTTCTCCACTATTATTTTCTTTATTATCAATTATAGTTGTTGGGTTATCACCCCAAATGAATAAACCATATGTGTTGCTACCACCTGTTGCGTGTGGATAGTACATATCAATAGATTGCGAAGAAATATCATCTATAATGCAAGTATATTCAATTGGCAATTCGTAATAATCTACTCTATCAGCATTATTATAAAGTGCTTGTGAACCCGTTATTGTGCAAAAAGACCCTGTAAACCCACTTACTGACTTTTTAACACAATCTTCTAAAGCTACTGGCTTAAGCCCTGCAACTTTTGCAAATTCAGTGTAAGCATAATATCCACCTAAGCTTGTCCAGTGATGGTCAGTATTAAAGTATAGATACTCTCCCTTATGGTCATCAAAAACATTATAAATGTCTACTGCTTTTACGTCACTTGTGTAATTTTTATATACTGCATTCGTATTTGTTTTTTGTGATAACGTTGTACCATTGCCGAGTAATTCTTCAGCTAATCTTTCTGGCAATCCAAACTCGGTATGGTTAGGAATTACCATGTTATAAACTGTTACATCATCGCCCAACTGATTTTTATACTCAGAAATTCGCTTAGCATATGTTTTGGCTGTTCCCTCTCCGCCATAAAAAAGCTCATAACCTGCATTATTCCAAACGTAAATACCTTGCATCATTTCGCCGTCTTTGCCGTTATCTGTAATTACATTGCTTTGTGCAGACCCTGTGCCACCTTGTGTTGGTTCTTCATTTGAGCCTTGTGTAGGTTTTTCGTCTGCACCACCTTGTGTTGGATCTTCATTTGAATTTTGCGTAGGGTCTTCATTTTGATTTTGTGTAGGGTCTTCATTTGAACCCTGTGTACCATCTTCAGTAGGGTCTTGAGTTGTATTTTGATTAGAACTACCACTTTGAGTTGGCTGTGTTGCATTTCCATCACCTTCACTGCCTCCACCAAATATAGCTGAAACTATACCCACCATAATTAAGATAATTATTACAAAAGCTATACTTGTAAGTATTACTCTATTTCTTATTCTCTCTTTTCTTCTTTTTTCTTTTGACTGTTCTCTTCTTTTTTGTCTTTCTTCTATTCGCATTTTTTCTTCTACTGTATGTTCTTCATAATCATGCATAATCAATTCCACCATTCTACACAATATTTGCTTATTTAGCATTTTTTGCAGTAACTATATTATAACCACACAATGGTTTGCATTTAATCAACACAAACCATTGCATAAAACTACTATTTAATAAATCACTCTTCTATATTTTCTGTATTTTCAGCAACTTTTTTCTTAACAAAGAATTTTTGAACGAGTATTGTGCCAATGAACAACGCAAGTGCCGCTATTAATAATATTAAACCTTCCATAAATCCTGCTGGAATATACTTAAGCTCAATATCATGTTCACCTTGTGTAATTTCAACTGCACACATAGCTTGTGCTATATTTAACATTTCTTTTTCTTGTCCATCAACGTAAACACTCCAGCCCTCCTCATAAGGGATTGATAGATATAGTATTCCATCTTCTTTTGCATTTACCGTACCTTTAATATTAGTTGT
>CAYJFG010000013.1:0-28362 GCA_964369305.1 uncultured Eubacteriales bacterium | reverse complement strand
ATTGCAAATAAAAAAAGCACAGAACTTTACGTTATTGTCTTTTAATTACGAATTACGAATTATTTAATTGTCTTTTAATTACGCATTACGAATTACACATTACGAATTGCGAATTATGAATTACGAATTATATAACTACCCGTGGCGAAAATGGATATCGCAACAGATTCCGATTCTGGAGGTTAGAGGTTCAAGTCCTCTCGGGTAGGCCATCATTTTTTATAATAAATAGCGTTTAAAAATCACTCTTTAGTAAATTTAAATTTGAAAAATATATCAAAATCTCATAATTATATTTTTAAATCGAAAAAAATAATATCATGGAATTAACTTAAAAACCTCACAATAAACGATTTTAACATCATTTATTGTGAGGTTTAATTTTATCAATTTAATTCATTTTTTATCTTTTCAACAAACTCCATAGCTGAGTCATAGTCATAAGACTCTATACTCAATTTAATATTTTGTAAATATTCATTAATAGACTCCGCCCACTCAAATTTGCAAAGCTCCTCAAGTATATTTTCTATTCCGTCTAAATCGACATAATCAATAGCTTCTTCCAACGGTTCGATTTTTTCTTTAAGGAAATTTGTATCAGCTACTTGTTTTTCTCCATCTACTTTTACTTTACTATGCAGATGTTTTTCTATAGCTTCAAGAACAGATTTAAACTCTTTTAAGAAAGTATCTACATTTTCATCGATAAAAGTCCAATCTTCTTTGCTTGATGCTTTTTCAAGTGCTAATGCTTTTGAAGATAAATCTAATGCACCTATTGACGCTGACGCACTTTTAATTGCATGAACTTCAGTTTTAAATGCAAGCAAATTACGGTTTATATAAAGTGTATTAATATATGTATGCTTTTTAATACCGTCATTATAGTAAGTTTTTATAATGTCTAAATAGCTGTCATAATCTCCGCCGATTGCTCTTACTCCATGTTCAATATCTATCCCATAAATTTTTTCATAGTCTATAAATTCTTCAACGTCTTTTTGGATTTCGGCTGTAGCTATTTGCATTTCATGTGGCAACCATTTAAGTAGTATATTATTTAGCTTTCTCATTTCGATTGGCTTTTCTAAAAAGTCGTTCATGCCCTCTTTTATAAATAAATCTCTAATACCTATAATTGCATTTGCTGTAAGTGCAACGATTGGTAAATTTTTAAAATAATCGCCCTCTAAGTTTCGTATTGCTATAGTAGCGTCTATACCGTCCATTTCTGGCATCATATGGTCCATAAACACTAAATCGTAATGGTTTGCTTTTATTTTTTCAACTGCAATAAGTCCATTTTCGGCTGTATCGATGTTAAATTCATACGGCTCCATAAGACCTTTAGCTACTTTTAGATTAACGTAATTATCATCAACTACAAGCACTTTTGCATCTGGTGCTTTAAAACGGCTTTTCTCTGCGTTTTGATATTGAACTACAGAAGTATTATTAAATATAGTTGCAAGTTGCAGACAGTTGGCTGGTAGAATTAAAGTATAAACACCGTCGACAAATTTTGCATTTTGTACTTGTGTAAACATTACTACCTTAGTTTTAGCATCTTGTTGCTTTAATAATTGTTGCACTTTTGAAAGATGTAGCGACGGAGTAAACACAAAATCAAAAGTTTTTTCCTGAATATTTTCAAACAACTCTGATTGGTTAGAACATTCTACACACTCGCAACCTAATTGCTCTATTGCATTTCTTAAATAATCTTTATATAGTTCTCTTGATTCGTAAATAAGTACACTTTTTTTATTAGATACATAAGCGATAGGTTCGTATGCACAAAATTTTTGATTTATAGTTACGGTGAATTTAGACCCAACACCATATTCAGACTCAAGTTCTATTGTACCGTCCATCATTTCGCATAATTGTTTAGAAATTGCAAGACCTAGCCCTGTACCCTCAATACTTCTATTTTTAGTTGTATTAACTCTTTCAAACTCCTCAAATAGACGTTCTATATCTTCTTGCTTAATACCAACACCTGTATCTTGAACAGAAAATTTAATTTTAACTTCATCTTTAAGAACTTCACCATTAACGCTTAAAATAACGTGGCCTTTGTGGGTAAATTTAATTGCATTAGTTAATAGATTAATTAAAATTTGCTTAACCCTGCCTTCATCACCTATTACTTTTTGAGGCAAGTTGCTGTCTATACAAGTAAAAAAGTCAAGTGGTTTTGTTTCTATTCTTAATCTTGCCATTGTAATTACGTCATTTATTAAAGATGACACAGTATATTCAGTTTCGTTTATATCAAGTTTGCCAGACTCAATTTTTGATATATCTAAAATATCATTTATAATTGTAAGTAGGTTTGAACTTGCTTGTTTTATTCCAGCTACATACCCCATAGCTGAATGGTCGCCTAGTTCTCTTAATAAAATTTCTGACATACCTACAATTGCATTCATAGGTGTTCTAATTTCGTGGCTCATATTTGCAAGGAAATTACTTTTTGCTTTTGAACTATTAATAGCCTCCTCATGTGCTATGCGTAATTCCACTTCATTTTCTGCTTTCTGCATTGCACTTGCAAAAATAGAAGCCGCAATATTTAAAATATTTTCTTCAACTTCGCTAAAATGCTTTTCGTTTTTAAAATCATCAATCCTAATATATCCCCATGGCTGACCTTTATGGTATGCTGGTGCGATTAATGCAGATTTTACACCTTCATGTTGTAAAAAAGCTTGCTCTATATCGTATACATCATTAGTAACAACATTTAACATTTTTTCAGCGTTAATACACTCAATCAAAGTTGGGAAATGGTCGCTATATTTAATTAACTCGCCATTCATAATTCTATCTAGTAAATTTATAGCATATGCTTTTTCATTTCCTTTTTCATATTTCACAACGTACTGTGAAATATCAGAAACGCTTGGTAACTCCCTGTGAATCATGCCAACGCCTTTACGCCATTTAAATACGCTTTTGCAGTAAACTTCTCCATCAATAGTAATGTCTTTCCATGCAGTAATTCTATCTCTTCCAAAAAGCTCGCAAAGTTCTTTTAAGCACTGTCCTACTACATCTTTCATATCTTCGTCAAATGACATTAGCCTTTGAGAAAATTCTGCTACTTTAGATAACATTCTATCTTTTTCTACAACTTCTCTTGTTCTAACCTCAATTTGCTCTTCTAACTTGTTTTGGTGATTTTCAAGTTCTATTAATGTATGTTCAAGTTGAGTTTTAGAATTTTTTAGGTCGTCAACATCTAAATTTGCTCCTAGTATTTTTGTAGGCTTTCCGTTTTCATCTCTACCTACTACTTCTGCAAAAGTTTTCATCCATATATGTTTACCGTCTTTACGTTTTACACGTATTTCCATTAGCTTTGATGCTTGTTTATCTTCTTTAATTTCGTCTAAATATGCAATTAATTTTAAATTATCTTTATGGCTAATTAGTTCTTCTTCCCATGCTGACATATTTAATGTCAATTCACCAAATTTATATCCTAGAATTGTATAAAATTCATCGCTATAAAAAACGTTTCCAGTTGCACAGTCTAATTCCCAAATAGCAAAATTGGCAAGCCTAACAGCAAGCGAAAAATTTTCTTTTTGTTGTCTTAATTTTTCGTTTGCTAATTTTTGACTATTAATATCTATAATTACACCTGAAATATGTTCAGGTGTTCCGTCTTCAGTATACTGAGTAACTTTACCTTTACACTGAACCCATAATTTATTTCCATCTTTTTTTGTCATCGAAAATTCTGTTTCAAAATAAGCTTCATTTTTTAATATATATTCTCTTGATTTTTCAAATAAATCCTTTTGGGCGTTTTCGTCTAACATTTTCATCCATGTGTCAACGCTTTGGTCTAGTTCTTCTAGCTCATACCCTAGCATATTTGCCCAGCCTTTACTGAAAGTGTTTTTATTAGTAAGACACTCCCATCTCCAGCAACCTATATTTGTAATTTCAATGAGTTGTACTAATTCTTCATTTTTAAAAGTATCAAGACTATTTTGCATTATAAATCCCTCCTTTTAAATATGTTCTTCTGATATTTGTTTAAAGACGTGTGCAATGTTTAAAAACACTTTTACAAGCTCTGGGTCAAAATGTTTTCCGCTATCTTTATGAATAATATCACAAGCAACTGTATGTGTATATGCATCTTTGTAAGGTCTTTTTGATATAATAGCATCGTAAACATCTACAATTGCCATTAATCTACCGCTAATTGGGATATCTTCTCCAACAAGCCCATTTGGATAACCGCTTCCGTCCCATTTTTCATGGTGAGAAATTGCAAATTCAGATGCAACCCTTAAAAACTCAGCGTCCTCTAAGTCATTCATTGAGCTTTTTATTGCTTGTTCGCCATAAACTGTATGATATTTCATCATGTCGAACTCGTCGGTAGTAAGTCTACCTGGTTTTAAAAGTATACTATCTGGAATCGAAATTTTTCCAACGTCATGCATTTGTGAGGCGTGAGCATATAACTGTGTATCAACCTTTTCCAATTGATTTTTATATGTGCTTTCTTCTTTTGCTTTTTCTAAAAGAACCTTTAAATAATTTTTAGTTCTTATAATATGTCCACCAGTTGAGCCATCACGTCTTTCCACCATGTCAGACATAGCTTGCACAACTGCATATTGTAAGTCTTGTATTACTTTTGTTTTTTGTGTAACCATTACCTCTAGATTTGAACTGTAATTTTGCAGTTCTTGTTGTTGATTTGTAAGCTTTAAATGTAGTGCTACTCTTTTTAGTAGTAATGGAAAGGAGAAAGGTTTTGCAATATAGTCTACTGCACCTAAGTCTAGTCCCTCGTATTCGCTGCTAGAGTCATCTTTTGCTGTAACAAATATAATTGGTATCTCTGATATATTACTATCTTTAGCTTTAATTATTGATATAAAATCAAAACCAGACATACCAGGCATTTCTACATCAAGTAAAATTAAATCTGGTACACTTTTTTCAAGTACTTTTAATGCTTTTTCACCACTCGTTATAAGCATTACATCATAATGTTTTTCTAGTGCCTTTCTTGCGATGTTCAAATTAGTTATATTATCATCAATAACCATTATCTTTTGCTTTTTTGTGCTATTCATTTGTCTATTCCCCTGATTTTTGTTAAATGTTTTTTACTTAAATTCTACCTTACTAAGAGTATCACATTTTATAAAAAATCTCAATCCTTTAATTTCATATTACTATAAAATTTTATATTTTATTTACATACTGTATTTAAGAATTTAAATGATTAAAAAGAATTGACTATCCATTAAAATTTTAAAAGGATAGTCAATTTGATTATATAAGGATTTTTATTTAATTTTCTTTTCAATTTTTGCTTGACTTGCAAGTGGGTTGCCGTCATAGTCTATAAGGTCTTCTAGTGCAAAGCTAATCTCTGTAGAAGAATATGAGGTGTCTTTTATTTCAAATGTAACTTCTACTAAAACGTTTGAAGTGCTAAAATCAACGCCTGATAAACTCACCCAGTTAAATGTAATCATATTAGGGTTATTAGGTACATTATCGTTATATATTACAGAAGATAAGTTTGGGAAATTAATTGAATTTTCTACAATTTCCAAAATATCTGAATCGTAAAAAATTTGACTTTCTAAACCACAAACTAATGGTTCAACATCGCTTAATGAAACACTGTAAGTTAAAGTGTCACCTTTTTTATAGTTTTCTCCATTTATATTAACAGTTTGTGAAACTACTGTTGTTGGGTCTGTCGCTGTAGTATTTGATTGTGTTGGCGGTTGAGTTTGAGTAGTTGCGTTGTCTGTAGGTTGTTGAGTTGTAGGTTCGTTTTGAGAATTTGTAGTACCCTGGGTAGAAGCGTCGGTAGGGTTATTTGTATCTGCTTGTGTAGGGTCTTGCTCTTCAGTATTTCCTTGAGTTTGATTAGTAACGTCTTGTGTAGTAGGCTCTGTTTGAACTTGACCGGACGTATCTATAACTGGTTGATTAAATACACCTGAAAAAATTAGTATAACAACAGCTATTATAATTACACCCACAACACCAATAGCTATTTTAATAGGTGTTGTTAAATTTATTTTGTTATCGTTTTGATTATCCAAAATTGTAGACCTCCTGTTTTTAATTTATAATAATTATAACTTAAATTTTTAAAAAATTCAACTTAATATATTTTACAGTTGACATTTGGTTTTAATATGATAAAATTAAGTAGTACATTAAAAGATATTTTGCGAAAGGATGATGAAAAGTGATTAATTTGAAAAATCTTGATTTTGAGCATAGCAAATATTTCATATATCTTGTGAATTGTGCTATAAATGAAATTACTCCTACACCACCTAGTGACAAAATAGACTGGAATATTATATATAATGTATCTACAAGGTGTTACATTTCGCCATTAATATGCGACACTGTTTGCAAAATTGATAGCGGAAATAAACCCTCTAAAGAAGTGATAGAAATGTTTGTTGATGATGTTAATATTAATATATTTATCGATGCAAATCAACGGACTTATATAGATAAAATTTTAAATTTCTGTGAAGAAAACGAAATAAGAGTACTCTTTTTAAAAGGTACTGTACTTAAAAGTTTATACCCTAAGACCTATCAAAGGGTTATGAGCGATATCGACTTTTGGATAGAAGATAAAGACACAAAAATAATTGAAAATTATATAATAGAATTAGGGTTTAAATCAGAACTAAAAATCGCAAAGCATGACACTTATATTTTAAAACCTTATTGTGTTTTAGAACTTCATCGAGCTTTAGTTGATAGTGGAGGTAAAAACGAAAAACATTTTGAAAAATTATGTAAAACTTTAACGCCTGTTGAGGGTTATAAGTATAATTTAAAAATGGATACAGTAAACTTTTATGTATACTTAGTGCAGCATATAAAAGACCACCTGTTTTTGGGTGGAATTTCTACAAAAATGCTTTTAGATTTTTATGTTTTAAATAAACATTACAATATAGACAAAGTTAAACTCGATAAAATACTACAAAAATTAGACTTATTAACTGTTCACAACGCTGTACTAGATTTAGTAGACAGGTGGTTTACTGTAGATGGAGTAGGGTATACAGGTTTAGAAGTTGAAAAATTTGTTATAGAATGTGGAATTTATGGCAACTTTGAAAGCTCTGTAATTATCCATAAAGAGCAAGGAAAGAAGAGAAGTTTAGCAAATCACCTTTTCCGTTGGCTTTTTCCTAAATTTACCACTTTAAAAATAAAATATAAAGTGCTTAAAAAGTATCCATTTTTAACTATATTCATGTATATACCATGGTGGATAGAAAAAATTAAACTGTATACAGTAAAAGGAAAAAAAGGCAAACAACAGATGAAAAGTAAAGCTAAATTGTATAATGAAGTTAAAGAAACATCAAATAAAGATAGTAATATTTTAGATTTTTTCGGATTATAAAAAATACATTAAACATTAAAGTGCATAGTTAATAAAAAAGTTTTTTATATAAGAAATATAAAACAACTATAAATACTAAAAATACACTATTGACTTTTGACTAAATAACACGTAAAATATACTTGTATAGATTGTATAAATACTAAATAATAAATTTGTGAGAGTTGGCAAAATTGTGTTTTTAAGACAGTGTAAAATGATGAAAGATGTCATCTCTTATTGTTTTATCTTTGGATTATAGAAGGGGAAGCTATTATGGAAAAGATATATTCAGACTATGCGGTTGATGTGAAAAAAGAGAGGGGAAAAAAATTGTATTTATTTTTAAAAAGAGCATTTGATTTAATTTTTTCATCTATTGCAATAATTGCACTATTACCAATTATGATTATTATTGGTATTTTAATTAAAGTTGACTCTAAAGGTCCTGCTGTTTATGTGCAAAAAAGAATAGGCAAAGATGGTAAAGAGTTTAATATGTATAAGTTTAGAAGTATGTGTGCAGATGCACATGATAAACTAGACGAAGTTAAACACCTAGACACAAGAGAAGACGGAATTGCGACTAAAATTAAAGACGACCCTAGAGTAACAAAAGTAGGTAAGATTTTAAGAAAAGTTTGTGCTGACGAACTACCACAACTCTTTAATGTGTTTTTATCGCAAATGACTATTGTAGGACCACGACCACCATTACCTGAAGAAGTTGCTAAATACAATAAGCACCATATGGAGAGATTAACAGTTAAACCAGGGCTTACTTGTTATTGGCAAGTGTCTGATAGAAAAATGGACTTTAACGGCTGGGTAGATTTAGATGTAAAATATATAAGAGAACGCAACTTATGGGTTGATATAAAATTAATATTTAAAACTTTTACTGTTATATTTAAAAGTAAAGGTGATAACTAAAAATAACTATAATAAGAACTTCACACAAGGTGGATGAAGTATAAAGGAGCGATGTTTATATGTTATTATCCCCTTGTGTGTCGGTAATTATGCCTGTTTACAATGTGGAAAAGTACGTAAAAAAATCAATACAAAGTGTAATTTCTCAAACTATTGAAAGTTTTGAGTTAATCATAGTAAATGATGGTTCAACAGATAATAGTGGTGCTATTTGCGATGAGTTTAGCCACCTTGACAACGTGCGGGTTGTTCATATAAAAAACGGCGGACTATCTAATGCAAGAAATACTGGAGCAAGGCTTGCAACTGGCAAATATCTTTATTATTGTGATAGTGACGACTGGATTGAAAGCAATATGCTTGAAAAAATGGTTGAATGTGCGGAAGAAAATCAAGCAGAAATAGTATTATGTGGATTTCACATGGAGTATTACGAAGGTGGAAAAAAACTCGATTATAAAGTGTATGAAAAAAATGCAGTTTATACAAAAGAAGAGTTTCAAAAAAATTTTTATAAGCTTTTGAAGAAAAATTTATTAAACACTGCATGGAATAAATTGTTTTTAAGACAATATGTTGTTGATAAAAACGTTAGATATCGGAATATGTTATGTGAAGACGTTTACTACAATTTACACTTATTTAAAGATATAAGCAAAATATGTGTTTTAGATTTTGCCCCATACCACTGGTTTAGATCCCGTGTTGGCTCCGAAACAGGAAAATTTTGTAATGCAGATTTTTTATGGTCTACAAGAAAAAAACTGTATGAAACATTACTAAACCTAACTAAATATTGGAAAATTAAAGATGAGAAATTTATAAACGACATTAATTGTTATTATTGCGACAGATTAGTCCAATGTGTCCAAGTTATAATGGAAGATAAAGAGTTATCCTTAAAAGAAAAAAAGCAACAAATAAAATTAATAATTGAAGATAAACTATCTATAGAAGCCATACATAATGCAAAAAGCGAATCAAAGATTATGAACATATGCTACAAACCTATTAAATATAAAAATATTACATTAAGTTGTTTTATGGGTTTTGGGATTTCGTTTATAAAAAGGAAATTTGCAGTTGTGTTTTATAATATACGAGCTAAAGAAGTGCATGAAGCAAAATAGTAAGTAAAAGCTAATTCTTTCAAGCTTTGACAAATATTTTTTTTGTCAAAGTTATATAGCTGGAGGAATTGGCTATTTATTTTTTTATAAAGGAGTTGTAGTATGAAAAAAGTATTAATGATTTTTGCTAATTTAAAACTTTGTAATGGTGTTGCAAGTTACGCTATGAATTATTATAGAAATATTGATAGAAAAAATATAAAAATCGATTTTGCAGTTTTTGAAGATGTATCGTCCGTGTACAAAGAGGAAATATTAAAAAATGGTGATAAAATTCATGTAATGCCGTCAATTAAAAATTTACCTAATTATTTAAATAAAATAAAAAGTATATATAGCGAAAATAATTACGATATTGTGCATTGTAATATAACAAACTTAGCTCCACCATATTTATATTACGCTAAAAAAATGGGTGTCAAAACTAGAATACTCCATAGCCACGCTACAAAATCGTCAGATGTGAAGTGGAAAGAAATTAGAAATAATTTGATAACACCACTTGCACTTAAATATTCAAATACATATTACTCTTGTTCAATCCTTGCAGGGCAGTACCTTTTTAAAAATAGAGAATTTGCAGTTGTAAATAATGCTTTAGATTTAAACAGATTTTATTTTGATAAAGAAGTAAGACAAAAAGTAAGAAATGAAATGAGTGTAGACGATAAATTTATAATTGGTACGGTTGGACGTTTAGTTCATCAAAAAAATCCTTTTTTTGCATTAGATGTGTACAAGGAAGTTTTAAAAAAGGATAAAAACGTTAAATATTTGTGGATTGGTGCAGGACCTCTTGAAAAAGAAGTAAAAGAGTATGCAAAAAAAATTGGAATATATAACGATATGATGTTTTTAGGCAGTAGAGATGATGTTACAAAGCTATATCAAGCTATAGACGTTATGCTATTACCCTCAAAGTATGAGGGTTTGCCTGTAGTAGGAGTTGAAGCACAAGCAGTTGGCTTGCCATTAGTTCTTGCCGATACTATTACTACTGAAATGAAAATAATAAACGAGGTAGATTATCTATCGCTTGAAGAAAACAAAGAAAAATGGGCGGTAGAAATTTTAAAATATAAAAACTTTGAAAGAAAAGATAAAAGACAAGAAATAATAAACGGTGGATATGAAATAAAAACTCAAGCCAAAAAACTTGAAAAATTATATATAAATAATCCGTAAGGATTTTCACATTCACTCTTCACTATTCACTCTTCACTTATTGTATATTTATGGAGGTAATCAATGGTTAATTCAGTAAAAAGAATAATAAGAAAAAATAAATTATTATCGTTAATTTTAAAACCTGTATATCATTTTGTTGAAGACATTGTTACATATAAAGAAAGAAAGATGTTAAGCCAAGATATAATATCAAACTTAAGCACATTAAAAAAAGGTGGAAATTATGTTTGGTATTTTGGTGTTCCAACTCACATGAATTTAGGCGACCTTGCCCAAAAATGTTGCATTGTAAAATGGGTTGAAAATAATTATCCAAGTAGTAAAATTGTGGAAATAAGTAGTTATGGATTTAATTTTGCCGACGATTTAATTGTAAAAGAATTAAAAAGCCTTATAAGCCATGATGATTTAATAGTAATGCAAAGTGGATATACTATGACAGGTATTCACCCTGACGAAAATGCACATAGACTTATAAGCAAAAATTTTAAAGAAAATAAAATACTGTTTTTCCCTCAAACAATTCTTTTTGAAAAAGAAAAGGAAAAGAAAAAAACTGTAGACGCTTTAGAAAGTAATAATAATGTTATTTTGCTTACAAGAGATTTAGTTTCAAACGAAAAGGCAAAAGAGATTTTTAATAAAACAAAAATTTACTGTTACCCAGATATCGTAACTTCACAAATTGGAAAATACACATTTGATTTTGAAAGAAAAGATATATTATTTTGCATGAGAAACGATGCAGAGCAGTTATATTTGCCTCAAGACGTTCAAAAACTTATGAAAAAACTTGAAAAATACGGCGATGTAACTTTAACAGACACTACAGTAAATTGGAAAAATACAAGCGTCTTTATGGAAAGAGATTTACAAAGTTATACAGTCGTACGCTAAGTACAAATTAATTGTTACAGATAGATACCATGGCACAATTTTTTCTTTAATTGCAGGTACTCCTGTTGTAGTTTTAAAAACGAATGACCACAAGGTAGAAACTGGTGCTAACTGGTTTAAAGGTGTTTATGATGATTATGTAATTCTTGCTAATAACTTAGAAGATGTAGAAAAAAAGGCTGAATTTTTATTAAGTAAAGAAGTTACACATAAACTTTATAACTATTTTGAAAAAAACTACTACGAAAACTTAAAAAATGATATTTTAGAAAATAAATAACACTTAACCTGTAAAAATATTTGTCCTGTAAATGCTATAAGTGTGGAAAATGACGAAAAAGGCTTTTATACACCGTTTGTTGATGATAAAATATGTATAAGTTGTGGCAAGTGTCTAAAAATATGTCCGCAAATAAATAAAATTGTCGTAAAAAATATTCCAAAAGTATTGGCTTGTTGGCAAAAAAATGATACAATAAGAGTACAGAGTACATCAGGCGGAGTTTTTACATCTTTAGCTACAAATGTGTTAAATCATGGTGGAACTGTCTTTGGCGTTTCGTTTGAAAATGACTATATTGTAAAACATATTGAAGTTACGAAAACTGAAGAAATTCATAAATTAAGAGGTTCAAAGTATGTGCAGAGTTACATCGGCGATACATACAGAGAAATAGAAAAAAGGTTAAAAGACGGTAAAAAAGTTTTATTTAGTGGAACACCTTGTCAAGTTGCAGGGCTTAATAATTATTTAAACAAAAAATATGACAACTTAATAACAGGTGATATAGTATGTCATGGTGTGCCGTCGCCTAAGTTTTTTAAAAGATATATTCAAGATATTACAAATAATTATAGCAAAAAGATTAAAAATATCAGTTTTAGATATAAAAGTCCGTCATGGTCAAAATTTAGCATGAAGATTGATTTTGACGATGGCTCGACATATAAAAAAGATAAATATAAAGACACCTACTTAGTTGCATTCCTTTACGATTATATAACTAGAGAGTGTTGCCATGATTGTAAGTATACTAGTGAAAATAGGGTTTCAGATATAACACTTGCCGACTTTTGGGGTTATGTGTCTGAAAAAATGAAATATAGAAATAATGAAAAAGGTATCTCTTTACTACTTTTAAATAGTGATATGGGGGAAAAATTATTTAAAAATGTAGAAGATGAATTTATAACCGTACAAAAAACTTTAAGCGAAGCGAAAGAGGGGAATGTATGTTTAAATAAGCCGTATAAAGCTAATAAAAATAGAGATGACTTTTGGGAAATCTTCTTAAATGCAACTAATGGATATGAAAAGGTTCAAGAAAAACACTTATATAAAAGAAGTGTTGACAAAAAAAATAAACTAAGCACTACTATTAACGACTATATGTATATTATGCCTAAACCACTTAGGAAAACATATGCAAAGGCAAAAGGTAAAATCAAAAGAGGTTAAACATGGATAACAAATTCAAAAATTTATTTTCAAATACAGCAATTTTTGCTATTGGAAATGTACTTACAAGACTAGTTCTGTTCTTTTTAATGCCACTTTACACAACCGCAATGACAGCGGAGCAATTCGGTGAGGGTGAATTAATTTACACCACAGTTGAACTTGTGTTGCCAGCTATTACGTTATGTTTATATGAAGCCGTTTTTAGGTTTTCTATAGATAAAGATGTAGACTATAAAGCACTATTTTCAACAACGAGCTGGATGACTTTAAAAATGCTTATAGCGATAACTTTATTAGGGTTTGTTGTAGATTTAGTAATAGACTATAATTACATATGGCATTTTATAGCTATATTAGTTACATGGGCTATAAAAAATCAACTAGCATTTTTCGCCAGAGGTATTAATAAAATAAAAGAATTTGCATTAAGCGGTATTATTAATGCTTTAGCTATGGTTGCCTTTAATGTTGTTTTCTTAACTGTTTTAGATTGGGGTGCAGACGGTTACTTATTATCTTTAACACTTGCAAATATGGTATCAAACATATATTTGATGATTGTAATAAAAGCATATAAATATTTTTCAATAAGAAAAAGCGATAAAAAACTATTAAGAGTGTTGCTTGTATTTGCAGCCCCTCTTATCCCTAATATGCTTTGTTGGTGGTTTGTAAATATATCGTCAAGATATTTTATTGTAGCATTTTCAGGTGTTGCGGTAGCAGGGCTTTTTACAGCAGCGACTAAAATACCAGCTGTTTTAAATGTAGTTTCATCAATATTCCAACAAGGGTGGCAATATTCAGCTTCTAAAGAGTTAAATAGTGACGGAAGCTCAGAGTTTTTCTCAGAAGTTTTCAAAATATATTCTGTTTTTGTTGTAACAATAACTTCGGCAATAACAGCAGTTACACCACTAATAGCTTTAGTAATGCTACAAGGTGAGTTTTATGAAGCGTGGATATACGTGCCAATTCTTTTATACTCAGGTCTTTTAAATTGCTATGCTACATTTTTTGGAAGTTTTTATATTGCGGCTAAAAAAAGTAAAATGGTTTTAATATCAACAATTATAGGTGCAGTTGTTAGTATTGCTTTATGTTTTGTATTAGTGCCAACTTTAGGTGTTCATGGTGCAACTATTGCAAGCGTTATAGCATATTTAACAATAATTGTTGTAAGATATATTGACACTAAAAAGTTTATAAAACTAAAAGTTGATTGGTTTATTACAATTTTTTCGATGTTAGCATTGTTAGCACAAGTAATACTTGCAACAGTCTTACCAGATTTAATTTATATAACAAGCTCAATAATATTTGTGGTGGTAACATCGGCAAATATAATATATTACAGAGAAACACTTAAAAGCGGAATAACAAAAGGTTTGCAATTAATAAAAAGCAAAGGAAAATAACCATGGAAATTTGCAATAAGGAAATATGTACAGGGTGTATGTCTTGTATGAATATATGCCCCAAAAATGCAATTGATGTAAAGCAAGATGAAAAAGGATTTTATATTCCTTTTATCGATACAAACAACTGTATAAAATGCAATAAGTGTAAAAAAACTTGTCCGTCACTTAATCAAGTTGCGAAAAATTATGAAATAAACGAAGTGTGGGCGTGTTGGCAAAAAGATGATAATATACGTAAAAGTAGCACGTCTGGCGGAGTTTTTACAGCCCTTGCCAAAAATGTAATTAAAGATGGTGGCGTAGTTTTCGGTGTTGCTATTGATGAAAACTATATTGCAAAACATATTGAAGTTACAAAAGTAGACGAGCTTGAAAAATTAAGAGGCTCGAAATACGTTCAAAGTGATATTAATTTAATATATAGAAAAGTAGAGAAAAGACTTATTGAAGGCTTAATAGTACTGTTTACAGGTGTGCCTTGGCAAATAGCTGGGCTTAAAAATTTTTTAAGTTTAGATTATCAAAATTTAATAACAGTTGATATACTATGTCACGGTGCGTCTTCACCTATGTTTTTTTCGCAATACTTAAAAGAAAAATCAAATAATCATACTAAAAAAATATCTAAAATTAACTTTAGATATAAAAAACCTAGTTGGACAGAGTATAGTATGCGAATTGACTTTGAAAATGGCGAAAAATATATAAAAAGTAAATACGAAGACCCATACTTAATAGCTTTTTTAAATGACTATATTTTAAGAGATTGTTGCACCTCTTGTCTTTATACAGACGCTAAAAGGGTTTCGGATATAACACTTGCCGACTTTTGGGGTTATAAATCAGAAAGCCAAAAGTATAGAAACGATGAAAAAGGTATTTCGTTAATACTCGTTAATTCTTTAAAAGGTAAAAGAGAATTTAAACAAATTAGCGATGATATTATAAAAACTGCAAAAACTATACAAGAGGCAAGCGTTGAAAATAAAAGTTTAACAAAACCTGCTACAAAAAATAAAGATGAGAAAGAGTTTTGGAAAGACTTTTTAAGCGACGACGGATACGAAAAAGTAGAAAAAAAATACTTATATAGCAGAAGAGCAGGGCTTAAGAGAAATATAGATTTATTTATATATAGGAATAATTACTTAGTGCCTAAATTTTTAATAAAGAAAATTAATAACTAAAAAAGAAATGATTTAATTATTAAATGAAAAATTCAAAAAATTTAATCAAAATATATATTCAAAAAATGTATTCTTATTTACATGGGTTTGTCATATAATTAAAGGAATAAAAATAAAAGGAGTTGTTTTTATGCCTTCATGGATTATATGGGCCGTTTTAGGTGGTGGATTTATGTTTTTTTTGCTAATACATTTAATTTCAAAAAGCAAAAAACCAATAAAAAACGCAGTGTTATCAATCTTAACAGGAATACTCGCAATGCTATGCGTAAACTTGACTACAGTATTTACAGGCGTTTTTCTTCCCGTAAGTACACTTACCGTATCTGCAAGCATAATAGGAGGCTTGCCTTGCGTAACTCTTATGCTTTTATTAAATATCTTTATATAAAAAAGAAAAATTTTTACAAATGATAAAACCCTCTTATGGTTTATTTTCCTAAAGAGGTTTTTTTAATTCGTAATTTTAATTCGTAATGCGTAATGCGTAATTCGTAATTAAAAGACAATTAAATAATTCATAATTCGTAATGCGTAATTAAAAGGCAGAAGCAGATACTATAAGAACAAATGCCCTTTATAAATAAAAAAATCCGCAAGGATTTTAACATTCACTTTTCACTCTTCACTTTTCACTATTCACTACTTAATGCGTAATTCGTAATTAAAAAACAATAATATAAGAATTTTTTAAATATATTATTTTATTTTCTTTGATTATATGTTATAATAAAGCAGATACGAAAATTATATTTTATAAAAGGATTATTTAAATATGGAACATAAAAAAATTCTTGTAAAAGTAGGCACGTCAACCTTAACGCATGAAAATGGAAGAATAAATTATAGAAGAGTAGAGCAGTTAGTAAAAGTATTATCTGAACTGCAAAATATGGGTTACCTTGTAATGCTTGTATCATCAGGTGCTGTAGGTGTTGGTGTTGGCAAACTTAGATTAAGAGAGCGACCAACTAAAGTAGAAGAAAAACAAGCAGCGGCGGCGGTTGGTCAATGTGAACTTATGTTTATTTATGATAAGCTTTTTCGTGAGTACAACCACATAGTAGCACAAATACTTTTAACTCGTGAAACTGTAGATAAAGAACATACAAGACAAAATGTAATAAATACTATAAACACACTGTTAGATATGGGTGTTATTCCAATAATAAACGAAAACGACTCAGTAGCTATAGACGAACTTGAGGGAGAAAACTTCGGCGATAATGATATGCTTTCGGCAGTAGTAGGTAAATTATTAAGTGTTGATAAGCTGATTATTTTAAGCGACATAGACGGACTTTACGATAAAAATCCAAACGTACATAAAGATGCAAAGTTAATTCCATTTGTAGAAAATATTAATGAAGATATATTTGCAATGGCAAGCGGAACAAACTCAAATAGAGGTACAGGCGGAATGCAAAGCAAAATTCATGCTGCACAAGTAGCTACTAGTGTAGGTGTTGAAGTTAAAATTTTAAATGGCGAAGATCCTGAAATATTATACGATGTAATAATTAAAGAAAAAAATATAGGCACAACTTTTAAACCATTAAAAAGGAGCGATTTTATATGACAACTTTAGAGATTATGGGACAAAAGGCAAAAGAGGCAAGTATTGATTTATCAGTAGCGGGCAGTAAAAAAGATGAAGCGTTACTATTAATAGCAAAACATTTAGAAGAAAATATTGAGCTTATCCGTGAAGAAAACGACAAAGATTTAGAAAACGGACGAAAAGCAGGACTATCAAATGCAATGATAGATAGATTAAACTTAACAGCCGACCGCATAAAAGGCATGGCAAATGGAATAAGAGAAGTCGTAGCACTTCCAGACCCAATAGGACAAACTTTAAGCGGTAATTTACACAAAAACGGCATGGATATAAAAAAAGTAAGAGTGCCACTAGGTGTTATAGGTATAATTTTTGAGTCACGCCCAAATGTAACATCAGATGCTGCAAGCCTATGTTTAAAAACAGGAAACGCAGTTATTTTAAGAGGTGGTAAAGAGGCGATTAACTCAAATAAATGTATTGCAAATATTATGAGAAACGCTATAAAAGAAGCAGGACTACCAGAAGATAGCGTACAACTTATAGAAGACACAAGCCGTCAGTCAGCCGTTGAGCTTATGGAGCTTTCAAAATATTTAGACGTTTTAATTCCACGTGGTGGCAAAGGCTTAATTGATGCAGTTGTACAAAATTCAAAAGTGCCAGTAATTGAAACAGGTGCAGGAAACTGCCATGTATATGTAGATAAAGACGCCGATATAAATATGGCAAGTGAAATTATATTTAATGCAAAAACTTCTCGTCCGTCAGTTTGCAACGCTATTGAAACTGTTTTAGTTCATGAAGATATTGCAAAAGAAGCACTACCTATAATAAAAAGCAAACTAGATGAAAAAAATGTTGAAATTAGAGGTTGTGAAAAAACAAAAAATATCCTAGGAGATACTATAGTAGACGCTCAAGAAATTGACTGGGAAACAGAGTATTTAGACTATATTATAGCTGTAAAAGTTGTAGAAAATATCAATAATGCAATGAAACATATCGCAAAATATTCAAGTGGTCATAGCGAATGTATAGTTACAAACGACTATAAACAAGCAAGAATATTTACGCAAACTGTAGACAGTTCAGCCGTTTATGTAAATGCGTCAACACGTTTTACAGATGGCGGAGAATTTGGACTAGGTGCAGAAATTGGTATTTCAACTCAAAAATTACACGCACGTGGACCTATGGGACTACTTGAACTTACATCATTAAAATATATAATTACTGGTGATGGACAAATAAGAGCTTAAAAAAGTGAAAAGTGAACAGTGAATAGTGAAAAGTGAATAGTGAATAGTGAATGTTAAAATCCTAACGGATTTTTAAATTTATAAAAGACATAAAAGATTTTTTTGTTATAAATTAATAAGTATTGTTCTGGACGCTGGTGTCTAGTTTATGTCTTTTAATTACGAATTACGAATTAATTATGCATTACGAATTACGAATTAATTATGCATTACGAATTACGAATTAATTATGCATTACGAATTACGAATTAATTACGCATTACGAATTATAAATTAAATAACAGGAGGAAAAAAACAATGGCATCAAAAAACAAACCAAGACCACCGGTAAGCATACCAAAAAATGAAGATGACAAAGCAAAAGCGTTAAGCACTGCTTTAACTCAAATAGAAAAACAATTCGGTAAAGGTGCTGTTATGCGTTTAGGACAACAGCAAAACCTAAACATTGAGCATATATCAACAGGTAGTTTATCGCTTGATATTGCACTAGGTATAGGCGGTTTACCTCGTGGTAGGATTATCGAAATTTATGGTCCAGAGTCATCAGGTAAAACAACTCTATCACTTCATTGTATAGCTCAAGGGCAAAAAAATGGTGGTAACGTTGCATTTATCGACGTTGAACACGCACTTGACCCAATTTATGCGGCTGCTTTAGGTGTTGACGTTGACAGCCTACTAGTTGCACAACCAGACTCAGGAGAAAACGCACTTGAAATTACAGAGGCACTTGTAAGAAGTGGTGCTATTGATGTAATTGTTGTAGACTCAGTAGCGGCGTTAGTTCCACGTGCAGAAATTGAGGGCGAAATGGGCGACTCACACGTAGGTATTCAAGCAAGGCTGATGTCACAAGCGTTAAGAAAATTAACAGGCTCAATATCAAAATCAAATTGTGTAGCTATCTTTATAAACCAATTACGTGAAAAAGTAGGTATTTCATACGGCAACCCAGAGGTAACTCCTGGTGGACGTGCTTTAAAGTTCTACTCATCTGTGCGTATTGACATTAGAAAAGGCGAAGCTATAAAAGTTGGTACAGATATAATAGGATCAAGAACTCGTGTAAAAGTAGTTAAAAATAAAATTGCACCTCCATTTAAAGAGGCTGAATTTGATATTATGTATGGCAAAGGTATTTCAAGAATTGGCGAGCTTTTAGACTTAGCGGTTAAGGCTGATATAGTAGAAAAAAGCGGTGCGTGGTTCTCTTATAAAGGTTCTAAACTAGGACAAGGTAGAGATAATTCAAAAACTTTCCTATTAGAAAACGAAGACATTGCACAACAAGTTGAAAAAGAGCTTATGGAAAACTTAGAAAAAGTAAAAGAGCAAATGTCAACTTCTCCAAAAAGTGCAAAAGTAACAGTTAAAACATTTGACCCATCAGTTGAAAATATAGATAATATACCTCTTGATGAAAACGAGGATATAGACATCTTAGTGGAATAATATGAAAATTGCAAATATAAAAAAAATCAAAAAAAATCTTAGTATCGTATACTTTGAAGACGAAAGTTTTAAATATATACATAATGAAACAATAATGAGATATAGTCTTTGTAAAGATGTAACGCTTGGCGAAGATATAATCGAAGAAATTATCTATAATTCGGACTATAAGCGAGCAAAAGAAAAAGCCGTTAATCTAATTGCATATAAAACAAGAACTAAAAAAGAGCTAAAAGAAAAATTAAGGCAAAATTTTAGTGGCGAAATAGTGGAATTAGTTATAGAAAGAATGGAAGACATAGGGCTTATAAATGACCGAGAGTATGCAAACCGTGTAGCACATAATCTTGTGTATAATAAGCATATGTCATATAGAGGTGTAAAGTATAAGCTTATTGAAAAAGGGTTTAGTAGCACCTTGATAGAAGAGATTATTTCAAAATTGGAAATTGACCCACATGAGCAAATAACAGCTTTGCTTGAGGGGAAATATAGCCGAAAATTATATACAGAAAATAGCCGTCAAAAGGTTTTTTCTTCTCTTTTGAGAATGGGTTTTAATTGGTATGATATTAAAGATGTAATGGAAAATTACACTGACGACGATGAAGAGTGAAGATAGTTGAGAGTTGATAGTTGAAAGTTGATAGTGAAAACCAAAACAAAGCACAATCTATTTGTAGGGGCGGATTTCCATATCCGTCTGTGGGGATATTTGCAAAATATAAGTTTAGAATAACGCACATAATACAAATTTTTGGTGTAGGGACAACCCTATGTGGTTGTCCGCTCGATGCGGTCGCACTAACCAGTATTTTTTATTTATAAAGGAAGTTTTACTGTTTTAATAACTAAAAACTTTCTGTCATTTAATTATGAATTACGAATTACGCATTAAACAGTGAATGTTAAATTTTATTATTCACTATTAATTATACATTAACTTCACGCTCCACACTCCACACTTCACACTCCACACTAAAAAAAGGTAAGGTTTTATAAATGAGTTATAAAGTTTCAATGGTATGCTTAGGGTGTGCCAAAAATAGGGTAGACGGCGAATTGCTTTTATACAAGCTTTATGAAGCTGGCTATGAGATAATAGAAGATGTAGGATTATGCGATATTGCAATTGTAAACACTTGCGGTTTTATACAATCAGCTAAAGAAGAAAGTATCGAAGAGATACTGGAACTTGCAACGCTTAAAAAAGAAAAGCAAATTAAACATATTGTAATAACAGGTTGTCTTGCACAAAGATATCAAGAAGAAATAATGAAAGAACTATACGAAGTAGATGCAGTAATAGGTATAGGAGCAAATAGCGACATTGTAGACGTTGTAAACAGATGTGTAAATGGCGAAAAGGTAGAACTTTTTCCAGATAAAAACTTACTACCTTTAAGTGGTGGAAGAATACAAACAACTCCTTTCCACTATGCATATTTAAAAATTGCAGATGGTTGTAATAACAGATGTTCATTTTGTGCAATTCCGTTAATCCGTGGACGATATAAAAGTAAGGAAATGGATTTAATAATTGAAGAAGCAAAATGGCTTGCAGGTAATGGAGTAACAGAGATTATTTTAGTAGCTCAAGACACTACAAAATACGGAAAAGACATTTACGGCGAATATAGAATAGTAGAGCTTTTAAAAGAACTATGTAAGATTGATAATCTTAAATGGATTCGTCTTTTATATTGTTATCCTGAAACAATTACAGACGAACTTTTAGAGGTAATGGCACAAGAAGAAAAAATTGTAAATTACATAGATTTACCTATTCAACATTGTAGCAAAAATATTTTAACAAACATGAACAGACGTGGCGATAAAGAAAGTTTGCTTGAACTGCTTAATAAAATAAGAAAAATTGTTCCAAATATTACACTTAGAACTTCATTAATTGCAGGTTTCCCAAACGAAAGCGAAGACGATTTTGTAGAGCTTTGTGAATTTGTAAAAGAGGCTAAATTTGAAAGACTAGGTTGCTTTGCGTATTCTATGGAAGAGGGGACAAAAGCTTGCGAATTTGAAAATCAAATAGATGAAGAAGTAAAACTTAAAAGACAAGAAATTATAATGGAACATCAAAGACAAATTGCAGAGAAGTATTGCGAAGACTTAAACGGCAAAACTTTAACAGTAGTAGTTGAGGGTTACGACAGATACGCAAAATGTTATTTTGGTAGGAGCGAAATGGACGCACCAGAAGTTGACGGCAAAGTGTTCTTTATGTCGCCTGATAAAAAATTATCTATGGGTGAATATGTACAAGTACTAATAGACGATTTTATAGACTTAGACCCTATTGGACAAGTGATTAACAATGTGTAATTAATGCGTAATTCGTAATTAAAAGACAATTAAATAATTCGTAATGCGTAATTCGTAATTAAAAAACAAATAAATAATTCGCAATGCGTAATTAAAAGACAGAAGCAGATACTATAAGAATAAACGCCCTTTATAAATAAAAAAATCCGTAAGGATTTTCACATTCGCTTTTAACTACTCACTGTTCACTAAACCCAACGGCAAGAGTAGAACCCTTGCCCTACAATTTTTAATGCGTAATTCGTAATGCGTAATTAAAAGACATAAACTAGAAACCAGTGTCCAGAGCAAAACTTATTAATTTATAACAAAAAAATCTTTTATGTCTTTTATAATTAAAAAATCCGCAAGGATTTTAACATTCACTATTCACTATTCACTATTCACTATTCACTATTCACTATTCACTGTTCACTGTTCACTCTTCACTGTTCACTCTTCACTATTCACTCTTCACTCTTCACTTTTTTTATAATAGCATCTATTTTTTCAAAATCTTTTAATTTTTGAGTTTCAACTGAACTGCTAATATCTAGTGCATATGGTTTAAACTCTTTTATAGCTTTTTGCACGTTTTCTATATTTATTCCACCTGCAAGTATAAAATCTCTTTTCATATCTTTTATAATATCCCAATTAAACTGCTCGCCTGTTCCATATCCGTTATCTAAAAGTATAATATCTGCATTGCTTCGTTGTGCTTTTTTGATGTCGTTATTATCTCTTATCTTAAACGCTTGCCAAATTTCTTTGTTTTTACTTTCTTTACGCAATTTTTCTATATACTCGTTATCTTCTTGTCCGTGTAGCTGTATTATATCACAAATATTATTAAACTGCATTACGTAGTCTATTGGCATATTTACAAAAACACAAACAGATTTTATATTTTTGTCAAGCTTTTTTATTAAGTTTTTAGCCTCGTTTATGTCTATACTTCTATGACTTTTAGGAAAATTTATAATAAATCCTGCATAATCGGGCTTTGCTTTATTTATATAATCAATGTCAATTTCTCTAAAAAGTCCGCATATTTTAACTTTAGTCATACTTGTACTCCATAATCTCTTTTATAAACTTTGCTTTATCATCTGTTTTCATAAGTGCCTCGCCTATTAAAAGTGCATTTGCTCCGTTTTTCACAAGGTTTATACCATCATAAGTATTTAAAATTCCGCTTTCTGCAATATAAATTACATCTTGTGGAATATGTTTTTTAAGCTCACTTGCATTATTTAAATTTACTGAAAAATCTTTTAAATTTCGGTTATTTACACCTATAATTTTAGCACCAGCCTTTATAGCTGTTTCAATTTCTTTTTCGTCGTGAGTTTCAACAAGTGCATTTATACCTAAAGTATTACAAATTTCAATATACTTTTCAATCTCGGCTTGACTTAAAAGTGCAACTATAAGCAAGACACAATTTGCACCCATTACTTTAGCTTGGTATATTTGATATTCATCTATTGTAAAATCTTTTCTAAGTAGTGGAATTTTTACGTTTTGACGAATTTCCTTAAAAATTTCGTCGCTACCTAAAAACCATTTCGGTTCAGTTAATACTGATATGCAAGTAGCACCTACTTTTTCATATTCTAAAGCCGTTTGAAGATACGGAAAGTCTTTTGATATTATCCCTTTTGACGGTGATGCTTTTTTAACTTCGCTAATAATTGCCACTTTTTGACCTCTTAAAGCTTTTTCAAACTCAAAATTTCCTTTAGGCAAACTTAACGCTTTAGCTTTCATATCTTCTGAGCTTATATTTTCTTTATCTTTTGAAACTCTTTTTATTGTGTTCTGTGCAATTTCATTTAATATCAAATTAGACACCTCTTTAATTATTAGATACTTTTATAAACTCGTTTAATTTTTCGATTGATTTACCACTATCAATAACTTGTTCAATTTCTTTAATAGCATCTTGTAATGTTAAATCGTCACGAGTTATATATAACGCTGCCGCTGAATTTATAACTACTGCATCTCTTTTAGCACCTTTTTCGCCGTTTAAAATATTTTTTGTTATCTGTGCATTTTCTAAAGCGTCACCGCCTAAAAGTTCCTCTTTATCGTATAATTTAAAGCCTAATTCTTCTGGATTTATTGTATAAGATTTAAACCAACCGTTACGAATTTCGCATACTTTTGTTGGTGCAGAAATTGAAATTTCGTCTAATTTATCAGTGCCGTACACTACCATACCACGTTTTACACCAAGCCTTGTTAAAACTTCTGCAAGCGGTTCAATTAAACTTTCGTCATAAACTCCCATAAGTTGCATACTTGCACCAAGCGGATTTGAAAGCGGACCTAGTATATTAAAAATTGTCCTTATTCCAAGTTCTTTTCTAACTGGTGCTACGTGTTTCATCGCACTGTGGTATAGTGGGGCAAATAAAAAGCACATCTTTATTGTATTTAACATTTCAAGGCTTTTTTCTGGTGATACATCAATTTTAACACCAAGTGCCTCTAAAACGTCAGCCGCTCCGCATTTGCTTGATGCTGCTCTATTTCCATGTTTTGCAACTGGTACGCCTGCACTTGCAAGCACAATTGCCGAAGTTGTTGAGATGTTAAACGAATTTGATTTATCTCCACCAGTTCCAACAATCTCTAAAACGTCTATATCGTTTAGAAGTTTAGTTGCGTGATTTCTCATGCTTTTTGCACACGCTACTATTTCCTCTATAGTTTCGCCTTTCATTGAAAGGGCTGTTAAATATGCACCTATTTGAATTTCTGAAGCTTTGCCGTCCATGATTTCGTCCATTACTTCTTTTGCCATTTCTTGTGGTAAATCTTCTTTATTCGTAAGTTTAATTATAGCATCATTTATCATGTTAAATAACCTCCTTTAAAAAGTTTTCAATTATTGTTTTGCCTTGCGGAGTGAGTATTGACTCTGGGTGGAACTGCACACCATAAACTTTATACTTAATATGCTCAACTGCCATTATTTCGCCGTCTTCTGTTTTTGCAATTACTTTTAAACTGTTTGGGATTGTATCTTTATCGGCTGCAAGTGAATGATAACGTGCTACTGGTATTGATTTTTCTAAACCTTTAAATAGCACACTTTCTTCAAGTGATATCTCTGTTTGTTTACCGTGCATTACTTCTTTTGCGTATGTGATTGTTGCACCGAAACTTTCGCAAATTGACTGATGACCTAAGCACACGCCTAAAATAGGGTATTTTTTATGGAGTTTTTCTACTACTTCAAGGCAAACACCTGCATTAATTGGACGTGATGGCCCTGGTGATAAAACTATGTGAGTTGGTTTAAGGTGGTCTATTTCTTCAACTGTCAATTCGTCGTTTTTTATTACTTTTATATCGCTATCAAACCCGCCTATCACTTGATATAAATTATATGAAAAACTATCGTAATTATCTATTATTAATACCATTATTCTCCCTCCAATACTGATACAACTGATTTTGCTTTATTGATACACTCTTGATACTCATTTTCTGGTATTGAGTCCATAACGATACCTGCTCCACTACGAACAAAAATTTTATTATTTTTCTTGAACGCTAAACGAATAGCAATGCAAGTATCTAAATTTCCGCTAAAGTCAATATAACCAATAGCACCGCCATATACTCCTCGTTTTTCGTTTTCAAGTTCGTTTATAATCTCTAACGCTCTTACTTTTGGAGCTCCTGAAAGAGTACCAGCTGGTAAAATTGCATCTATTGCATCAAGTGCGTTTTTATCTTCTCTTATTGAGCCTGTAACGGTTGAGCCTATATGCATTACGTGAGAAAAGCGTAATACTTTCATATATTCCTCAACTTTAACTGAACCAAAATCGCTAATTTTTCCAATGTCGTTACGTCCTAAATCTACAAGCATATTATGCTCAGAACACTCTTTTAAATCACTTAGTAATTGTTTTTCTAGTTCTTTGTCTTCTTCCTTTGTTTTTCCTCGTGGTTTAGTTCCTGCAAGCGGATATGTCATAACTTTACCATCGTTTACTTTTACAAGTGTTTCTGGTGATGCTCCTGCCATTTCCATATCGTTGCTTGAAAAGTAAAACATATACGGTGATGGATTTTTAGCTCTTAATTTTTCATATACTCCTATTAAACTCCCCTCATAGTCGGCTGATAATCTATTAGATAAAACTACTTGGAAAATATCACCCTCGTATATATAATGTTTTGCTTTTTCAACCATTTGGCAAAATTCGTCTTTATTAAATTTAGCTTTTAGAGGAGAAAGTAGCTTGCCTTGTTTTTCTGTTACTGCTTGTCCGTTTTCCAAAAGATTTTTCATGTTTTGTAGTTCTAAAGTAGCTTTATTGTAATTTGTTTCTAGTTCATCAATTTTTATATTTACTATTATGATTATTTTTTTATCGAAATTATCTATTGCAATAACTTTATTAAATAACATTAAGTCAACATCGTTAAAGTTTTCGTCGTCGTTTGCGTCAAGATTTAGTTTTGTAACGCTATACTTTATAAAATCGTATGAAAAATAACCTACAAGCCCACCGCAAAATGGAGGCAACCCTTCAATTTTAGGGCTTTTATTTTGATTTATTATATCCATAATATATTTATGCGGTGTTTGCCCATCAATATCAACGCAAACACTTGAATTAATTTTAATTTTGCTATCTTTTGCAACTATTTCAAGGCTTGGGTCATACCCTAAAAAGCTATATCTACCTAGATTTTCTCTATCTTCGCAAGACTCCAAAATGAAAACATTTTTACTTATATTTTTAAGTATTTTGTAAATGTCTAACGCTTGCTTATTTAAATCTAGTTTAATTGAAATTGGTATTGTTTTGTAATCACCTTTTTTGATTATTTCTTTTGCCTCATTTAAATTTGGATAATAATTCATTGTAATTCCTCCATTTATTAAAATAAAAAATCCCTGACAGATGCATCATTACATCTGTCAAGGACGAGTTTAATTTTCCCGTGGTACCACCTTGATTTATAGGTTACCCTATACACTTTGCGAAATACTAACATATTTCCGACTACTATCGTAAGTCATAACGTCATAGAATACTCAAAGCATTTTGCTTTTTTGACTATGCCCTCTACGGCCCATTTAGTAAGTAGTAATTGCCTAAATTCCACCAGCTTTAAGCTCTCTAAAAATTCTATTCTTACTTTTACCTCCGTATCAACGGTTGATATTTAATTTTTTACATACTACCACATTAAAGCGGAATTGTCAAGCAAATTTAAGTTGTTTGCTTTATAAATTTGCTGTTGTCTTTTATATATATAACGCCTGAAATTATTGTAAATACAACGCTTATATAAATAAAAATTTGACTTATGATATTAACATATAATTCTAAATTGTTTATAAGTGTAGCGTCTGTTGTAATTATATGCAATTGTGCAAGCTCTAATATGTAATATAACACAAGCGTTACTACTATTGCTACTATTTGGCTAACTGTTTTAAGTTTTCCCCATATATTTGCATCTACTACTTTTCCACTAGTTGCGGCTACTAACCTTACTGAGGTTACTGCAAACTCTCTAAATAAAACTATAATAACTGGGATACTACTTATTATACCAATTTCAACAAACACCAAAAATGCTGATATTACAAGTATTTTATCTGCAAGTGGATCTGCAAACTTGCCAAAGTCTGTTACTAAATTATGTTTGCGTGCAATTTTACCATCAAACATATCTGTAATTGATGCTATACCGAAAATTAAGCCTGCAAATAAGTAATGATGTGGTACATTGTTCATAAGTAATACTAATATAAAAAATGGGACTAATAGTATTCTTAATACTGTCAATTTGTTAGGGAGATTCAAAGGGAACACCTGCTTTTTATTTAATCACTACTTATATACTACAACAAATCAAGTTTTTTTTCAACTGAAATTTGTAAATAAAAAATATAAATTTCTTTTCTTAATGTATATGCTAATTTATGGCTAGTACTCTGTGTCAGTTAAAAGTTTACAATAGATGCCGTTGGAATTAGTGAAAAATGAATAGTGAATAGTGAATAGTGAATGTGAAAATCCTTACGGATTTTTTGTTTATAAAGGGCGTTTTTTCTCTGCTGACTGGATACTGCTAACTG
>CAYJFG010000012.1:25910-28856 GCA_964369305.1 uncultured Eubacteriales bacterium | reverse complement strand
TAATTCGTAATTCGTAATTCGTAATTCGTAATTCGTAATTCGTAATTCGTAATTTGTAATTCGTAATTCGTAATTTGTAATTCGTAATTCGTAATTCATAATTCATAATTCGTAATTCGTAATTCATAATTCATAATTCGTAATTCGTAATTTGTAATTCATAATTTATAATTCATAATATAATTTTTAAAGAATAGAGTCTTTTTCGTGTGAATATTACTTATAGACTTTTAAATGCAATCGTTTAATTTAAAAACAATTATTTAATCAATTAAAAGTCAAGGATTAAAGAAAGAATTTTTCAAAAAATAAAATTTTGCAATATAATTTTTACATAACAAAAAGGCTACCACAGATTATGCGGTAACCTTAAATTAATTTTTTAGATTTATCAAGTTTTAAATTAGATAACACCTTGAGCTATCATAGCGTCTGCAACTTTTTCAAAACCAGCAATGTTAGCACCAACAACGTAGTTACCCTCAAAGCCGTATCTTTTAGCAGCGTCAGCCATTTGATGATAGATATTTACCATAATAGCTTGTAATTTTTGGTCTACTTCTTCAAATGTCCATGATAATCTCATAGAGTTTTGTGTCATTTCTAAAGCAGATGTAGCAACACCACCAGCATTAGCAGCTTTACCAGGAGCAAATAAAACTTTGTTTTCTAAGAAAACTTGTGTAGCGTCTAATGTTGTAGGCATATTAGCACCCTCACCAACTGCATAAACGCCATTTTTAACTAGAGTAAGAGCAGCGTCTTTATCAAGTTCGTTTTGAGTAGCACAAGGAAGAGCTATATCGCAAGGGATTGACCAATCAAAAGCACCAGCAGTATAAACAGCGTTTGGTCTGTAATTTGTGTATGTTGATAGTCTTTCTCTTTTAACTTCTTTAATTTCTTTAATAGCATCTAAATCAAGACCTTCAGCGTCATATATCCAACCTGTTGAGTCAGACATTGTAACAACTTTAGCACCTAATTCATTAGCTTTTTGTGTAGCGTATATAGCAACGTTACCAGAACCAGAAACAGAAGCTACAGCACCATTAATATCTTTGCCGTTTTGTTTTAGCATTTCAGCTGTTAAGTATAGTAAGCCATAACCTGTAGCTTCTGTTCTTGCTAAAGAACCGCCGTAGTTTAAGCCTTTACCAGTTAAAACGCCTTCATATACGTTTTTGATTTTTTTGTATTGACCAAACATATAGCCAATTTCTCTAGCACCTGTACCGATGTCACCAGCTGGAACGTCTGTATCAGCACCAATATGACGGCAAAGTTCTGTCATAAAGCTTTGGCAGAATGCCATAATTTCTCTATCACTTTTACCTTTTGGATCAAAGTCACTACCGCCTTTACCGCCACCGATTGGTAGACCTGTTAAAGCGTTTTTAAATATTTGCTCAAAACCTAAAAATTTGATAACGCCTAAGTTTACTGATGGGTGAAGTCTTAAACCACCTTTGTAAGGTCCAATAGCACTGTTGAATTGAACTCTGAAACCACGGTTTACTTGTGGTTTACCGTTATCATCAACCCAAGGAACTCTAAACATTATTACCCTTTCAGGTTCTGTAATTCTTTCTAAAATACTTTCTTGTTGATATTTTGGGTTTTGCTCGAAAACTGGAGCAAGAGATTCAAGAACCTCTGTAGCTGCTTGAATAAATTCAGGCTGAGCTTCATTTTTTTTCTTTAAAATTTCTAGTTGTTCACTTACGTATGACATGACTTTTTTCCTCCTGATAATATAATATTAATAAAACGTGGAACTGTCCCATTAAGGTGAATATTAACAAATATTTGTAGGGGAGCATTCCATATGCTCCCGTTTTGCCTATAAATACGTAACTTTCGGGCGAAAATGGATTTCGCCCCTACAATTGATTTGTGTAATATTACGAAAAATTTAACAAATGCGACAGCCTCTTTCTGACAATCAAAATGTCCTTGTTTACTTTAACATATTTTAGAAAAAAATGCAATATGAAATCAAAAAATTTCATTCAAATTTTATAATTTATTCAACATTTCCATATTTAGTAGTGCTTTTCAAGATTAAATGCTATTTACTTGTGTTTAAAATGCAATATCCTGCTTTAAACTTTCATTTCTAAAGTTTTAGAATTTAATTTAAAACAGGACATTTTATAAATTTATTCAATATTTTTCATAGTGGATTTTGCTTTCGTCGTATCTATCTATAAATCTGTTGGCGTTTTCGTCTTTTGGATAGCCTAGTGCAATAACAGAGTATGGTATTAAATTATCATCTAAATTAAATAAATCAGCTATATACTTTTCACGTGTTTTATCACCAAATGTCGCAAGCCATACTGAACCTAACCCTAGATTAACGCCTTGAAGTAGTATATTTTGCGTACACGCTCCTAAATCTTGCTCCCAATTTTCTGGGAACTTCATAACATTTTTATTACCTAGAAGTATAATAGCTAGTGGAGATTTTGCAAGGCACGAGGAATACGGACTATACTTTGATAAACTTCGTAACATTTCCCTATTTTCAACTACTATAAACTCCCAACATTGTTGATTAGCAGCTGACGGAGCTTGCATACCTGCTTTTAAAAGTTCTGTTATTTTTTCATCTTCAACTTTTTTATCTAAAAAACTTCTTACACTTCTTCTTGTGAAAATTTCATTCATAATAAAACCACCTTAAATTTATTTCCTTATTAGTATATAAAAGTGTACTCGTTATATTCTATCTATTATATCTTTTTTATCAAATCTAGATTTAGGCAAAATTGCGTTAATGTCATTTTCTTTTTTGAAACCTACACATACTATCATAGTTGCCTTAAAATCTCTTTCGTTTAATTTTAATTCGTTTGTCAAAATTTCAAAGTCTGCACCTTCAATAGCTATGCTATCAAGACCCATTTGTGCAGTCCCTAAAAGGAAAAAACCTAAATTTAT
>CAYJFG010000012.1:5273-25900 GCA_964369305.1 uncultured Eubacteriales bacterium | reverse complement strand
ATATACTTGCCTTTCGTTCCATAATGTAACGTCGTTGCAAATGTTTTTATGGTAATTTACAAATTGATTTCGTGCATTATAATTTTGTTCTTTAAATTCTCTTTGCTCGTATCTGCCGTCTTTGTCTTCTTTTTCTATTAACTTGTCTAAATACTCAGTTGGTAAATCGTTTTTTGTTGAAAATACTATTACAGCACTGCATTCTAGTATTTTACATTCATTTGGTTTAAATACACCTTGCGTTGCCTTTGCGATTTTTTCTTTAGCACTTTTAGTTGTTGCAATTGTAAAATGCCATGGTTGTAAATTTGTTGATGATGGTGCTTTTTGTAGTAAATCTTCCATTAACTTTAACTGCTCATCATTTAAAGACTTACTGGTGTCAAATTCTTTAGCCGAATATCGTTTGTCTATTGTGTTGATTAAGTTCATAGTAAAATTACTCCTTTTATTTTTTAAAATAGAAATAAGTTGCGACAAAAAACAGTGTCACAACTTATTTATTTACAATGATTTAAAATTATGATAAAAACTCAATTGCAGGGTCGTATCTAACTCCATCTTTCCAACACTCAAAATGTAAGTGATCTCCAAAAGAGTTTCCAGTGTTTCCTACATAGCCTATAGTTTCACCTTGTTTAACTGTTTGTCCTACAGACACTGCAACATAACTGCAATGTGCATATAAAGTTGAATAGCCGTCGCCATGGTCTATCATTATGTAGTAACCCCAACCGCTACCCCATGAGTCAGTATTATTTGCAACTGTAACTACGCCGTCTTTAACAGCTACGATTTCTTTGCCGTATGCACTACCATAACACGCAAAATCCCAGCCTCTGTGGTTTCTGCCGTCGCCCCAATATGAAGTTATGATATCACATTCAGGAGTTGGCCATATATAACCGTTGCCATCAGGGTTTGGAACACCTAAGTATCCGCCACCGCTACTGCTATTATTACCATTATTTGCGTTTTGAGCAGCCTCTTGCTCAGCTCTCAGTGCTGCTTGTTCTTTTTCCCATGCTTCAAGTTCAGCCATTAAGTCTTCTTGCTCTTTTGAAAGTGTATGTAATTCTTCTTCGACTTCTTGTTGTTCTTTTTCAAGTTTAGCTATTTCTTCTTCGCAAGCTAAAACTAATGCAATTAACTCGTCGCTAGTTTCTTTTAGTTCTTGTTGTGCAACTTCAAGGTCTGCTTTTTCTTGTGCTAAAATTTCCTTTTCTTGCTCAATAATAACTATTTCGTCGTTAATTTTTTGAATTAATTCATTATCATAGTCTGCAATTGATTTTGTAAGGTATGCACTGTCTATTAAATCTTCTAAATTTGTAGTGCCTAAAAGCATTTCAAGGTTACTAGTTTTACCTTCCATATATATTGCTCTTATTCTTTGACCTAAAAGTACATAGTCTTCTTCAATGTCTATCTCCATTTGAGCAATTTGCTTTTCTTTTTCCTCTATCTCTTTTTGTAGTCCGTAAATAGTTTCGTTAAGTAAATCTATTTGATCTTCTGTAACATCTATCATATCTTCGTAAGCTTTTACTAATTCTTCTTGCTCTTCTATGTTTTGTTTTGCACTTTCTAATTGTGCGTCGAGCTTGTCTTCTCGGCTGTCTATCTCTTGTTGTCTTTGGTCGAATTCGTCCATTGATGAAATAGCGTTTACAGTTGTCGCTAATATAATTGTTAAAGATAAACATAATATTATAAATAATTTTATTTTTCCTTGTTTTTTCAAAATTCTCTACCCTTTCATAAATTTATCTACATATAAATTTAACATGAATTGAACATTTTTTCAATAGATAATTCAAAAAAAGTTACATTTTTTTAATAATAAAATATTTTTTGTAATAAAATTAGTAATTTTAAATCTATAAATTGTAAAAATTTTAGATTTGTATATTTGATATTAAAAAAGATGTACGCTTTTACGTGCATAAAAGGTGTTGTTATGTTAAATACAAATATCACAAGATTAGAAAAAATAGTTCAAACTATCACATTATAAGTTTTATAAAATCTTAAAATCAACCACATAAAATATCATTTTAAAGGTACTTTATGTGGTTTTCATTTATAAAAATAAAAGTTGACAAAATTTATAAGCAGTGCGATAATATAATACAATAAACCATTAATAAGGAGAGATTAGTTATTATGGCAAAGGAACTTGCTAAAAATTACAATCCTAAAGAGATTGAAAGTAAAATATATGACTTTTGGATGGAGGGAAACTACTTCCACGCTGAAATCGATAAAAATAAAAAACCATTTACAATTGTTATGCCACCGCCAAACATCACAGGTCAATTACACATAGGTCATGCACTTGACGCTACACTTCAAGACATCTTAATTCGTTTTAGAAGAATGCAAGGTTACAGTGCTTTATGGCTACCAGGCACTGACCATGCATCTATTGCTACAGAAGTTAAAATTGTTGAAGCTATGAAAAAAGACGGCGTTACAAAAGAAGACTTAGGACGTGAGGGCTTTTTAGAGCGTGCTTGGGAATGGAAAAAAGAGTACGGCGGAACTATCACAAGACAACTTAGAAATTTAGGTAGCTCATGTGACTGGGAGCGTGAACGCTTTACAATGGACGAGGGTTGCTCAAATGCTGTTAAAGAAGTTTTTGTACGTCTTTATGAAAAAGGTATTATATATAGAGGCGAAAGAATTATAAATAGTTGCCCAACTTGTAAAACATCTATTTCAGATGCAGAAGTTGAGTTTGTAGAAAAAGACGGTTGTTTTTGGCATATTAATTATCCGCTTGCAGATGGTAGCGGATATGTTGAAATTGCAACAACACGCCCAGAAACTCTTTTAGGTGATACAGCGTTATGTGTTCACCCAGATGACGAAAGATACCAAAACTTAATAGGTAAAAATGTAATATTACCTTTAATGGATAGAGAAATTCCAATTATTGCAGATACTTATGTTGAGCAAGATTTTGGAACAGGTATTGTAAAAATAACTCCAGCACATGACCCTAACGACTTTGAGGTGGGATTAAGACATAATCTACCTATAATAAGCGTTATGGACGACCAAGCAGTAATGAATAATAAAGCTGGTAAATACGAGGGTTTATCACGATATGACGCTCGCAAAAAAATTGTTGAAGATTTAAAAGAGTTAGACCTATTAGTAAAAACTAAAGAAGTTACACATAATGTTGGTACTTGCTACCGTTGCAAAACAGTTGTTGAACCTATGGTTTCAAAACAATGGTTTGTAAAAATGGACGTGCTTGCAAAACCATCTATTGACGCCGTTAAAAATGGCGAAACAAAAATAATTCCAGAGAGATTTGAAAAAGTATATTACCACTGGATGGAAAACATAAAAGATTGGTGCATATCACGTCAATTATGGTGGGGACATAGAATACCTGCGTGGCATTGTGCAGATTGTGGGCAGATAACAGTTAGCAAAGACACTGTTTGCAAATGCTCAAAATGTGGAAGTGCAAATGTAGCACAAGATGAAGATGTACTAGATACATGGTTCTCATCAGCGTTATGGCCTTTCTCTACTTTAGGTTGGCCTGAAAAAACACCAGATTTAGAGTATTTCTACCCTACAAACACACTTGTTACAGGTTATGATATATTATTTTTCTGGGTTGCTAGAATGATATTCTCTTCAATTGAGCAAATGGGAGAAGTTCCGTTTGATACAGTATTTTTCCATGGTATTTTAAGAGATGAACACGGCAAAAAAATGTCAAAATCAAGCGGTAACGGTGTTGACCCTCTAGAAATTATAGAAAAACATGGTTGCGATGCTTTAAGATTTTTCCTAGTTATGGGTGTTTCTCCTGGTAGTGATATGAGATACAGCGAAAAGAAAATTGAGGCGTGTTCTAACTTTGCAAATAAAATTTGGAATGCATCTAAATTTGTTCATATGCACGTTGACGAATTTGATGTTAAAAACGAATTGCCAAAAGACCTTACAACTGAAGATAAATGGATAATAAGCACACTTAATAACACTGCAAAAGAGATGACAGAGAACCTAGAAAAATACGAAATAGGATTAGCTGTTCAAAAAATATATGACTTTGCGTGGGACTGCTACTGCGACTGGTACATTGAACTTGCAAAAGCAAGACTTCAAAATGGCGGTGAAGATGCACAAAATGCAAGACAAGTGCTTTTATATGTATTAAATGAAATTTTAACTTTACTACACCCATTTATGCCATTTTTTACAGAAGAAATATGGCAAAGTTTTGAGCAAACAAGCGATACATTAATGCTTAAAGAGTATACAACATATAAAGAAGATTTAAACTTCCCGCAAGCTTGTGAGGAAATGGAAATAGTAATGGAAGCTATAAAAGCTATTCGTAATAGAAGAAACGAAATGAACGTGCCACCATCTAAAAAAGCAAATGTTTATATCGCTACAGATAAAAAAGACATTTTTGAGAACGGCAAAAAATTTATTTCAAAGTTAGCGTTTGCACCAGAAGTTAATATTGATAATAGTTACGACTTCCCAAAAGCTGTTACAATTGTAACAGGAGATGCAAAAATATATATTCCAACAGATGAACTTGTAGACAAAGAAAAAGAGCTTGAAAGACTTAATAAAGAACTTGCAGACACAAAAAAAATGCTTGCTCAATCACAAGGCAAACTAAACAATCAAGGATTTATGGCGAAAGCTCCAGAAAATGTTGTAGCTACTGTTAAAATGCAAGCTCAAAAAGAAATTGAGAAAATAGAGCTTATAGAAACTGCAATAAAAGCGTTACAATAAAATAAAAAGGTGGAGTTATTTTGAATGGTATTATTGTAATTGATAAACCAAAAGATTTTACCTCCTTTGATGTTGTAGCTGTAATGAGAAAATTATGTAATCAAAAAAAAATAGGACATACAGGTACGCTCGACCCTATGGCTACGGGCGTACTTCCTATTTTGCTTGGAAAAGCTACAAAGGCACAAGATATATTGCCATGCACAGATAAGGAGTATCACGCAAATTTTAAATTAGGAATAAGCACAGATACACTCGACATAACAGGAACTATTTTAAAGACGACAGAATGTAAAAATATAAAAACTAAAGACATTTTAGCAGTTCTTGAAAATTACAAAGGCGACATAATGCAAATACCTCCAATGTATTCAGCTGTTAAAAAAGATGGAGTTAGACTTTATGATCTAGCACGAAAAGGCGTTGAAGTGGAAAGAGTGGCACGTCCTATAACAATAAGAAATCTAGAACTATTAAGTTTTAACGAAGAAACGTTTGAGGGTGTTATAAGCGTAAGATGTTCAAAAGGTACATATATAAGAACTCTTGTAGACGACATAGGAAACGACTTAAATGTAGGTGCTACACTAACGCAATTAAGGCGTACGTTTGCGTGTGGGTATACATTAGATGATGCAGTGACTTTAGAAGAAATGAGAGAAATATCAAAAAGCCAAAACATATTGCCTTTAAGTATAGAAAGTTTATTTACAACTTATGAAAGTGTAAATTTAAGCGTTAATCAATCAACTAGATTTTCAAACGGTGGAAATATAGATATTAACAGAACTAATTTGAGAAATATTTCGGATAATCAAATTTTAAGAGTTAAAAGCAGTGATGATAAATTTATAGGTCTTGGTAAAATTTGTATGGAAATTAATGAATTAAAAATCTATAAAATGTTTTGATATTATCGTTAAAATCAACAAAAACAGATATGAGACGCCAAAAAATTTATAAATATGAATAATTTATTAAATTATGACGATTTTTAAAAAAAATATCAGCAAAAAGGTTGATTTTTTCGTTTAATTTGTGTAAAATGTATATGAATACTAGATACTTGCATAAACACACCTATATAATGTTTGTGCAAAATCATGAAAACAATTTTGTATTTATTTTATAGAATAGAGGTATTTTAGATGTCTAACAGATTATTCCAAGGCGTAATCCACCAAATGAAAGATGCAATTGATAGACCGATAGGCGTAGTAGATGACACATCAGTAGTTCTAGCTTGTAGTGAACTTGGCAGAATAGGCGAAGTTATAGAAAGTGTAACGCCAGAAACATTAGACGCAGGACTGCCGTTTGTAATTAATGGCTATACATTTAAACCTTTTGGGAATGGTACAAAGTCTGAATATGCGGTTTTTGTTTTAGGCAATGACGAAACAGCTCAAAAGTATGCACAGCTATTATCTATTTCTTTAAGTAGCATAAAACAATATTATGATGAGAAATACGACAGAGGTAACTTTATTAAAAATGTAATTTTAGATAACGTTTTACCTGGCGATATTTACTTAAAAGCTCGTGAACTTAAATTTAACCCAGAAGTTTCAAGGGTTTGTTTCTTAATTAAAATTACTGCTCTAACTGAAGTTTCAGCTTATGACGTTATCCAAAACTTATTCCCAGATAAGTCAAAAGATTTTGTTATAAATATAAACGAACAAGATATAGTTTTAGTTAAAGAAATTAAAGCAGGTATTGAGTCAAAAGACCTCGGCAAACTTGCAAGTACAATTGCTGATACTTTATCAGGCGAATTTTATACCCACTGCGTTGTAGGTATTGGTACAGTAGTTACAGGTATTAAAGACTTAGCACGCTCATTTAAAGAAGCACAAGTTGCTTTAGAAGTTGGAAAAGTATTTGATACTGAACGCACAATTGTAAATTACGATAATCTAGGTGTTGCAAGGCTTATTTATCAATTACCTATTACTCTATGCGATATGTTCTTGCGTGAAGTATTTAAAAGAGGTTCTATTGAATCGCTTGATCAAGAAACATTATTTACAATACAACGTTTCTTTGAAAATAACTTAAACGTGTCTGAAACTTCAAGAAAGCTATTTGTACATAGAAATACTTTAGTTTATAGACTGGAAAAAATTAAAAAATTAACAGGTCTTGACTTAAGAGAATTTGAAGACGCTATTGTGTTTAAAGTAGCATTAATGGTTAAAAAATACTTAAGTGCTAACCCTATAAAATATTAATTAAAAAAATTAAAAGATGTATGCAATTAATTTTGTATACATCTTTTTTATATTATTTAGACTATAAAAAATTTTGTAGTTAAGGGAAATTTGACTAACAAAAAAATGGTTGAAATTTCATTTAAATTATAATATAATTTAAATTGATATTATTTATATCATAAAATTTTATAAAAGGGGATATTACAATGAACAATTTAAGAAAAAAGTTAATTGCAATTGCACTAAGTAGCACATTATTATTAAGCTCTGCGTCTATAAGCAGTTTAGCGGTGGACGTAAATGCTAAGGAAAATCCTCGAATTGTTGAAAAAAAAGAAGTAACTAACAATGTAAGCACTGGACAAACCTCATGGGTAACAGTTGAGGGGATAGAGGGCGGACAAGTTCAGTTTGATGCGTCTACAGGTGCGATAGTTGCTAGTGAACAGTCAATTACAATAGCAAATATACCAAGTCAAATAAACGGTGTTGCAGTTACAGCGATAGAAGCATGGGCGTTTGAGCATTGTGAAAACTTAACAAAAGTGACAATACCAAACTCTATTACGCTTATTGAAGATGGAGCTTTTGGATATTGTATATCGCTTACAGAAATTGAAATACCTAAAAGTGTTACAAAGTTATGGCTTGACGCCTTTTACGATTGCGACGCTCTAGAAAGTATAAATGTTCATACAGATAATACAACATATTCAAGCATTGACGGCGTTTTGTTTAATAAAGATGAAACTATTTTATATTTATGCCCAGTTGCAAAAACTGCACAAGTATATCAAATACCAAACGGCGTTACAGAAATACAATATGCTGCGTTTGCAGAATGTAAAAATATTAAAAAAGTTATAATTCCAGATAGTATTACAACTATACAGCAACTTGCTTTTGCTGGTTTCGATAGTTTAACTGAAATAGAAATTCCACAAAGTGTTAAAACAATAGAGTATGGTGCATTTGATGGTTGTGGTAGTCTAAAAGAAATATTTATACCAAAAAGTGTTTCAGACATAGGATATAGCATATTTGGTAATTGTTATAGCCTAGAAAGCGTTACTGTAGATAGTGAAAACGAAAACTTTTCCAGCCTAGATGGTGTTTTATTCGATAAAGAGAAAACTCTTTTACATACATATCCAATGGCAAAAGTAAATACATCATATACTATCCCAGAAACTGTAGAAATAATGGGTGATGATGCATTTGTAAAAGTTGAGAGTTTGAAACATTTAACAATAGGAAATAATGTTACTACTATGAATGAATATCCATTTGAAGATTGTTATAATTTAGAAAGTATAACAGTTGGAGAAGATAACTTGAATTATTCAAGCATTGACGGTGTGCTGTTTAATAAAGATGTAACAAAACTTATAACATATCCATCTAGTAAACAAGATACAGAATATATAGTGCCTAAATCAGTTAAAACTTTCGGAAATATAGCGTTTAATGAGTGTGATTACCTAAAAAGAATTACTCTTCCAAAAGATATTGAAGATTTTACAGTAGCAGTATTTTTTAGTTGTTATAACCTACAATATGTAAATGTTCCAAATAGCATAACTGATTTTGAGATGTTTTTCGATGTTGGATTTTTATATTGTCGCAATGTTACTTTTTTAATTAATGCGAATAACGATGATGCGATTTTATATGCTGAGGACAATTATATAGATTACATGATATACGGAAATAGCAATGAAGATAGTGAGATTACTATTTCGGACGTTATAACTTTGCAACAATATTTAGCTAAAAGCTTAGCGTTGACAGATGAAAAAATAAGTGCAAGCGATGTATCAGGCGACGGAGAAATAACTATTAGCGATGTAATTTTAGTGCAACAATATTTAGCTAATATAATAAGTGAATTTTAAGTTTATACATTAAAAAAAGACAAGAGGCTGTCGCATTTGTTAAACTTTTCGTAATATTACACAAATCCATTGTAGGGGCGAAATCCATTTTCGTCCGAAAGTTACGTATTTATAGGCAAAACGGGAGCATATGGAATGCTCCCCTACAAATATTTGTTAATATTCACCTTAATGCGACAGTTTCTTGTCTTTAAAATTATACTTGATTATAAGTTTTTGATTATTTAAGATATTAGTTACTTGATATCTTAATGTAGTGTTTATAAATAGAATGGATAATACCAAAATCGATGCCAGATACCAGTTATCAAAATAGTAAATTCTCTTTATAAATTAAAAATCCGTAAGGATTTTCACATTCACTATTCACTATTCGTTTTTCACTTTTCAATTTATATTATTGTTTTTTAATTACGCATTACGAATTACGCATTACGCATTAAACCATATTTACCATGGTTTAACAGTTCCTACAAGTTCATCAATAGATTTAATGTTATTGTCATCTAAATACTTATTAATTCCATCAAGGATTTTTACAGGAGCGTAAGGGTCTGCAAATAAAACTGTTCCTATTTGCAATGCATTTGCACCAGCGATTATCATTTCTATAGCGTCTTGCCATGTAAATATACCGCCCATACCTATTACAGGGATATCAACAGCATTTGCAACTTGCCACACCATTCTAACAGCTACAGGGAAAACAGCAGGACCGCTTAATCCACCAGTGTTATTATGAAGTATTGGTCTACGAGTGTTTATATCTATTTTCATTCCTGTTAATGTATTTATTAAAGAAACTGCGTCTGCACCTTCGCTTTGGGCAGCTTTTGCCATTTCGGCTATATCTGTAACGTTTGGTGAAAGTTTTACTATTAATGGTTTCTTGCAAACGCTTCTAACAGCCTTTGTTATCTCTTTAACACTTGTGGCAGATGTTCCAAAAGCAACACCACCGCATTTAACGTTTGGACATGAGATGTTAAGTTCTATCATATCTATATCTGAATTAGATAACTTTTCAACTGTTTGGCAATAATCCTCGATTGTATTACCAGCAACATTTGATATTATAACTGTATTTTTTTCTTTAAGCCATGGTAAATCATGTTTAATAAAATGGTCAACACCAGGGTTTTGAAGTCCTACAGAATTGAGCATACCGTTTGGAGTTTCTGCAATTCGTGGAGGTGGGTTACCTAAACGCTCATGCAGTGTAGTTCCTTTGCACGAAATACCACCCAAGGTTGAAAGTGGGAAAAAGTTTTCGTACTCACGCCCAAAACCAAAAGTACCTGACGCTACTATTATAGGGTTTGAAAAATCAATTCCTGCGATTTTTACATTCAAATTAGCCATTAAAAGAATACCTCCTCACCTTTAAATACAGGACCATCTTTACAGACATGGCGGTAAGTTTCTTTGCCGTCAACTAAAACTTTACAAGCACATACTAAGCACGCACCAACACCACAACCCATCCTTTCTTCAAGTGATACTTGACAAGGAATATTTACAGATTTACACATTTTATAAATACTTTTAAGCATAGCATTAGGACCGCACGCACAAACTTCGTCAATTTCGTTTATAACGTCTTTTAAATTGTCGGTCACAAAGCCGTGTAAGCCGTAACTGCCGTCATCTGTAGATACTAAAGTTTTGCAATTGGCTTTTATAAAATCATCTTCAAGGATAACATGGTTTTTATCTCTAAAACCTATTATAGCTATTGAACTTTCCACTTGTTTTGCAGTGTAAAGCATAGGAGGAACACCTATACCACCGCCTATAAAAGCGTATTTTTTATTTTTGTCAATTTGAAAACCTTTACCTAAAGGCGTTAATATGTCTAAAGAGTCGCCCTCTTTAGTGTTTGCTAAAATTTTAGTGCCTTCGCCTTTAATTTCAAAAACTAAACGCATTGTGTTTTTAGTTGCATCACAAATTGATATAGGACGTCTTAAAATTTTGCCGTTAATAGCAATATGTGCAAATTGTCCTGCTACTGGAGTTACTGCCATGTTATCATTTTGTACTACAAAGTCAAAAATATTTTCGCCAATTTGAGTGTTCTTTATTAGTTTGAAAAGTTGTGTGTCGAAGTTCATTTTAATACCTCACTTTCTTAAATTGTCAAATATATAAACTTCTTAAAAGTTCTATTTCTTTTTTATATCCTGCCACGTCGTTTGGTGTTTCAAGGTAAAATGGTAGGTGTCTTAATTTTTCGTGATTAATTATTTTAGTGATAGTTTCAATTCCTAAAAATCCGTTGCCTATAGTTTCGTGTCTATCTTTATGGCTGTCTATTGGGTTTTTACTATCGTTTAAGTGTATAGCTTTGAGTTTATCAAGCCCTATAATTTTGTCAAATTCATTTAATACACCGTCTAAATTGTTTACAATGTCATAACCTGCATCGCTTATATGGCAAGTATCTAGGCAAACACCCATTTTTTCGCTTAAATTTACCCTATCTAAAATAGTTTTAATTTCTTCAAAGGTTCGTCCTACTTCACTTCCTTTGCCTGCCATAGTTTCTAAAAGAATAGTTGTAGTTTGCTCTTTATATAAAATTGAATTTAAAAGTTCTACTATATAATTAATACCTATGTCCACACCTTGCTTTACATGACTACCTGGGTGGAAATTATAGTAATTATTTGGGATATATTCCATTCTTTTTATATCATCTTCCATAATCATTTTTGCAAGTTCCCTTATTTTTTCATCGGCTGAACAAGCGTTTAATGTATATGGAGCGTGGGCAAGTATAGGAGCAAAATTTTTATCTTTTAAATAATTTTTGAAGTTTTCTATGTCTAATAAGTCTAAATCTTTTGCCTTAAATCCTCGTGGATTTCTTGTGAAAAACTGAAAAGTATTTGCACTTATTGACTCAGCCTCTTTAGCCATATGCAAAAAACCTTTTGAAGCTGAAAGATGAGCCCCTATATTCAACATAAAATTCCTCCTTTTTTACGAAAATAGACCGCTTGATAAATAACGTTCGCCAGTGTCTGGCATAATTGCTACTATTGTTTTGTCTTTATTTTCTTCTAGTTTTGCAAGCTCCACAGATGCAAAAACGCAAGCACCTGATGATATACCTACAAGTAAACCCTCTTTTTTAGCTATTTTATTAGCCATTTCAAAAGCTTGCTCGTTGCTTACAGTAAAAATTTCATCATATATTTTTTGATCTAGTATTTTTGGAACGAAGTTTGCACCAATTCCTTGGATTTTATGTGGTCCGCTAGTTCCTTTTGATAGTAAAGGAGAGGAACTAGGCTCAACAGCTACAATTTTTATATCCTTATTTTTAGATTTTAAGAATTTTCCAACACCGCTTATTGTGCCACCAGTTCCAATACAACATACTAAAATATCTATTTTACCGTCTGTATCGTTCCAAATTTCTGGACCAGTAGTTTCAAAATGTGTTTGAGGATTTGCCATATTATCAAATTGTCCTAATATTATACCATTTTTTACATCACTTTGCAACTCTAAAGCTTTTTTTACAGCTCCGTCCATACCTAGTTTGCTATCGGTTAATATAATTTCAGCACCATATGATTTTAGCAAGTTTCTTCTTTCAATACTCATGCTCTCAGGCATTGTTAGTATAACTTTATAACCTTTTAAAGATGCAATACTTGCAAGCCCTATACCAGTGTTGCCACTTGTAGGTTCAATAATAACGCTATCAGATTTTAAGATACCTTTATTTTCTGCATCTTCTATCATAGATAAAGCTACTCTATCTTTAATGCTACCAGCTGGATTAAATAGTTCAGCTTTTGCAATAATATTTGTTTTTGTTTTTTCTTCTTTAGATAATTTTGAAAACATAATAAGTGGAGTATTTCCTACTAGTTTTGATGAGTTTTCGTATATTTTCAATAAAGACACCTCTTTTTTAATTCGTAATTCGTAATGCGTAATTCATAATTAAAAGATAATAAGATAAAGTGAAAAGTGAAAAATGAATAGTGAATGTGAAAATCCTTGCGGATTTTTTTAATTTATAAAGGGCGTTTTCCTTAGGCAACTGGTATCTGGCAACTGCCAACTGGATACTGCTAACTGACATCTGGTTTATTTCTTAATATCCAAAAACACCGTCAACAGAGTCGTCGTTTATCACCCAATCGTCAACATAGATAGATGTAAATGTTGTTTTAGTATTTCTAATAATTACTAATTTTATACCAGCATTTATTATCATTCGCTTACACATTGAACATGAATTTGCGTTTTCTATGTACTGTTTAGTTATAGCATCTTTTCCAACAAGATAAAGTGTTGAGTCTATCATTTCATTACGTGGTGCGTGTATAATTGCATTTGCCTCAGCGTGAACACTTCGACATAGTTCGTATCGTTCTCCACGAGGGATATTTAATTTTTCCCTACAACATTCTTTTAAATCAATACAATTTTTTCTGCCACGAGGAGCTCCTACGTAACCTGTAGATATTATCTGGTCGTTTTTAACTATAATGCAACCATAGTTTCTTCTAAGGCACGTGCCTCTTTCTGCTACAGTTTCTGCAATGTCTAGGTAATAATTTTTTTTATCAACTCTGCTCATTTAAAAAGTCCTCCATTAACTTAAATTTGTGTTTAAATATTAGTTTAAATGTGTGTCTATATATTCACTTGCGTTATTTCCAGCAATTGCACCGTCTGCAGCTGCTGTTACAACTTGTCTAAGTTTTTTAGTGCGTGTATCTCCTGCAACAAAAACACCTTGAACATTTGTTGTGCAAGTTTCATCAGCTATTATATATCCTGATTTATCAATGTTTATAAAATCTTTGAACATACTATTGTCAGGATTTAAACCAACGGCTACAAAAACACCACTAGTTTCATATGTTTTTTCTTCTCTTGTTTCTTTATTTAACGTTGTAACTGAGCTTACAAAGTTTTCGCCGTCAACTTTTATAATTGATTCGTTATAAACGATTTTGATATTTTCTCTTTGTTCAACAGATTTTTTTAATACTGCCGATGCTTTAAAAACATCACCACGAATAAGCATAGTAACACTTTTGCAAATATTACTTAAATAAACACTATCTTCAGCAGCAGTATTACCACTACCAGCAATTACAACATCTTTATCTTTATAAAAAGAACCATCACAAGTAGCACAGTACGAAATACCTCTGCCGTTTAGTCTTTCTTCGCCGTCGCACTCAAGCTTTCTTCGCTCGGCACCGTTTGCAATTATTATACTTTTTGCAGTATATAGCGTTTCACCACAAAAAACTTTTTTAACATCTTCGCTAAAGTCTACAGAAGTTATACCAGAATATATTGTTTCTGCTCCAAGTTCAGTGGCGTGGCTAGTTAATTGCATTGCAAAGTCAACGCCGTTTATGCTATTTATCGCTGGGTAATTTTCAATTTCAGGAGTATTTATCGTTTGACCGCCAAACATAAGTTTATCAAAAACCATAACTTTTTTACCAGCTCTAAGTGCATAAATTGCAGCAGATAAGCCAGCAGGACCGCCACCGATAATTATAATATCAGTTGAATATGTCATAAAAAAACCCTCTTTCTATAATTTTTTTATAAAATTGAATAATGTTAAAATTAACAGTAAAAATAAATGTAAATAAAACTAAAATTGGTGGTAAATATGATTTCTATTGTATTATGCTCTAACAACAAAAAAAGTATACTTTTTAATACCTTACGCAATGCACTTTTAAAACACTTAAATATAATTACAATTAATGATAATTATATTATAGGCGAAAATGACAAAAAAAACAACTTTAATTTGCTATATAAAACAGAAAATTTGCCTAAGTTTGAAAATATAAACGGAGTTTTAATTTTTGATAATAATTTTAAGTGCGATAATAAATCATGTAATTTAAATAGCATAACACCAATATTCCAAACATCTAATAAAAAGGCAATTAAGATATTAGAGGGGTTAAACAAACCTGTAATATCATGTGGTACAAGCCTTAAAGATACATTTAGTCTTTCTAGTATTTCTATGGAATGTGCCACAGTAAGTTTACAAAGAGATATAGTAGATTTAAGTGGTAAAATTTATGAGCCACATGAGTTTAAAGTGAAGTTCAAAGGAGAGTTATCGCCTTATAACATACTTTGCGTTAGTGCAACACTTTTATTATGTGGTGTGTCATCTGAAAATGGATATAATTTTTAAAAATAAACTTCTATAACATTTAAATCGTCACGTCGTACTATTGAAATATTGTTTAAATTTATATCGTTATCACTATTTGCATTTGCGTATTTTGCATAATCAAAAAACAATCGAGGTTCGCTATAAAACAGAATATCTATAGCGTTTATAAAGTCTATATTTTCATCAACTTTTATATAAAATACATTTTCGCCATTGTTTAAAGTGTTTAACAATGCATTTTGCATATTTTGCTTGTCTAAATTTTCGTTATTTGTAAATGAAATAGCTTTATTTTGAAAAAAGTTATCTTCAAGACTTTGTGCAATTGGTGCATTTATATTAAATAATATAGCGTCTGTATCATCGCTTCCGCAAACTTGCTCGTAAGATAAATTGTAAAAATCTTCGTTTATTGTATGGGTTTTTTGTATTAATTCATCATTTAAGTTGAAATAATGATAAAAAGTATGCTCTCCAAAATCGTTTACAGTTGCGTCTACATGATACCAATTTCCGCCAATTCCCACCATATTCCACTGGTGTAAGGTGTTATTAAATGTGCCATTTATAGGGATACTTTTAATATTAACGTACTCTAAAAGTATTTGAAGTGCTTTTGTGTAACCCTCACAAACGGCTGTACCTTTTACTAAAGCCCCATAAATTGTATACGAGGTCCATGCGTAGTTGCCGTCTTCTGTTTTGTCATCATATGCACAAAGTTCAACAAGTTTATCGTGTACATAAAGTTGACGGTCAAACTCAATCATATTTTTTGGCATTTCTTGTATTATAGAGGTTATGCTCTTTTGTATTTCGTTTGTATATTCGTTTATTTGTGAAGAAGTGACGTGAGAATATAGTTGTATATATACGCTTTCTTCGTTTATTTGGTAGCTAAAAAAATTTGCTATCCAAAAAATTTGTGGGTTATCATGGGTAAACGCTTCTAAGCTTATTCGTATGTCTGCTTGGTCCACTTCTTTAGTTTCTATATTGATAGGGTCTATATAGTATAAATTTTCTTCGAGTTTATCGTCTGATACGTTATACACCACTTGTACCATTTTATTATATATAAGTTTTTGCACGTCTTCTTTTAATGAATTGTAACAATATGTTGAATTTGCGGTGTGGTAGTCAGTTTCGTTTGAAATTTTATTATTAATCTCATTATATGCTACTGAGGTTGGCAACTCGTCTTCTTCTTGTGCAGTTATAAACGGATTGTAATTTCCTTTTAGTGTTTCGTCAACTTTTATTGGTGTAGGTTCATTAACTGGTTGAGTGCTTAAAAATAAAAAATAAATGATAGTAGCCGTTATTATTAAAGAAACTAAAGATATTAATAATCTTTTTTTTACCATAAATAGTAAGCTCCTTATATTAATTATATCTTAATTCAACTGCGATAACGTCTATGGTTTGATAGTCGTAAGTGCTAAAATAATCGTTTCTAATAACATTTGAAGAGAGCATTTCGTTTACATCTTCGGTTATGAAATAAAAATAGTATGGGTAGTCTTCAAAAAATGTATTTAATACTTGTTTAAAATCTAAATTTTCATTTATTGTAAGATAAAACATATCATTTTCGGCTTTTGCACTTTCGTATAATTTCTGAGTAATGGCGTCCATAGTATCTTTACTTAAATCATTTACCATAGCACCGTTTTGAACAAAGTAGTTTGCATCTAAACTTGTGCAACTAGGAGAACCAATATTAAATAAAGTTTGTTCTTCACCGTTATTTCCTAAAATTTGGTCTGGCGTTAAATCGGTATAATTTTCGCATATGATATGGTCTTTTTCTATTATTTCATCAGTAACGTTAAAATATCTATATAAGATATCGTTATTAAATCGTTCTGAGTCGTTCCATGTTGAATCAAGATGATACCACTTGTCGTCGATGTTTACAACATTCCATTGGTGCCATACTCCTTGAGATTTTCCGTTTATTGGTGTGTTTTCTATTCCTACAGTATTTAATAATAATTGCATAGCTTTGGCGTAACCTTCACAAACAGCTTTGCCGTCTACTAATGCTCCGTATATTGAGTATATCTCCCAATTGTCTGAGTTTGTATCGTAATTATACTCGTACTCGCAAATTTTTAAAAATTCGTCATGTACAATTTCTTGTCTTTGAAATTGGCTTAAATCTGCTGGTATATTACTAAATATTTCTTCACTCTCTCTTTTGATTTTTGAATTGTAATGCTTTATTGTTGCAACATTTAAAGGAGAGAAAAACCTAACTTCTGTGCGATTATCGTCGTCGTAATACTCGTAGGTGTTGTCAATCCAGAAAATTTCAGGGTTATCAAGAGAAAGTGCCTCTACAACTACATGAATTTCGTGTGTTTCAAGGTCGATATTATCAATAGAAACTAGCTCTACAGCATATAAACCGTCGTCATTTGTATGAGTTGATATACTAAACATTGCCTCTTTAAGTTCGTTATATAATGTTTTTTGTGCTTCAGTTTCAAGGGAGTTAAATGCATAAGGAGTATAAACGCTTTTGTAGTCGCTATGTGAGAGTTCTAGCTTTTCAACTTGTGTATAAGTGTAATCGTCGTCTAAAAAAGATGAATTGCCAAAACCTAATATATTTGAAAGAAAACTGTTGTCGCCTAGTAAAATGGAGCAAGAACAAAAATTTATTGCAATTATACAACAGATAAGTAGTGTGATAATGAATTTAACTTTTTTCAAAAAATAATCCTCCATGTAAATTTATATATATCTTTAATTTTAAGTATAACATAAATTGCATGAAATTTCAAATAAAAATATAGAAAAAAATAGGGATTTTTTTGCATATTACATATATTATTTCAATATAATAAATAATAAAAATTCAGTTTATTGAGGTGTAAAATAAAATAAAAATAGTGTGGTGTAAAAAAATTCTATTTGTCAAATGTGCAAAAATAACATGAATACACTTAAATAATGTTATAAGTTGATACATATTTCACAATCTTTTTTTAGATGTTTGAATATGTATTTAAGGTGTGATATAATGGCTATAATTAGGATTTTGCATATACAAAAAAGGAGAGATAACTTTGTCACATCAAGAATTATTTAGTTTATGGTCTGCAAATGCTGTAGATGATAACGACTTAGTAGAAGAGTTAAAACAAATAGAGGGCAATGAAGAAGAGATTTTTGAAAGATTTTATCGCAACTTAGAGTTTGGTACTGCTGGTATTCGTGGTGTGCTTGGAGCAGGCACTAACAGAATGAATATTTATGTTGTACGTGAGGCTACACAAGGTCTTGCTAATTACCTTAATAAAAAATATAAAAATGCACAAGTTGCTATTTCTTATGATTCAAGAATAAAAGCAGATGTTTTTGCTAAAGAAGCAGCTATGGTTTTAGCAGGTAATGGTATAAAAGTTTTTATAACAAAAGAATTACAACCAGTTGCAGTGCTTTCTTACTGTGTTAGATCTTTAAAATGTCAAGCAGGTATAATGGTAACAGCAAGTCATAACCCAGCTAAATATAATGGATATAAATGTTATGGTGATGATGGTTGCCAAATGACAGATGAAAGCGCAGATGCAGTTTACGGCGAAATTCAAAATGTAGATTGTTTTAACACTGTAAAATTAGCTGACTTTGATAAATCGATTGAAAGCGGTATAATATCCTACGTTGATAATTCAACTTATGATGATTATTTAGAAAATGTTAAAGCACAAACTGTAAATGAGGGAATTTGTGAAAACTCAGATTTTTCAGTAGTTTACACTCCTTTAAATGGTGCAGGTAATGTTCCAGTAAGAAGAATACTTGATATGATAGGTGTTAAAAATATACATCTTGTAAAAGAACAAGAGCTACCAGACGGTAACTTCCCAACTTGTCCATATCCAAACCCAGAAATGAAAGAAGCTTTACAAAAAGGTCTTGACTTATGTTATGAAGTAAAACCAGATTTACTTTTAGCTACTGACCCTGACGCTGACCGTGTAGGTATTGCTGCAAAAGACGGTGATGGCTACAGATTGATGAGCGGTAACGAAACAGGTGTTATGCTTACAAATTATATATTATCATGTAAAGCACAGCAAAATAAATTGCCATTAAATCCAATAGTAGTTAAAACTATAGTTACTACAGTTTTAACAAATAAAATTTGCGAGAAGTATGGTTGTGAGCTTGTAGACGTTTTAACTGGTTTTAAATATATTGGTGATGTAATATTAAAACTTGAAGAAAAACAAGAAGAAAACCGTTATATTTTTGGTTATGAAGAAAGTTACGGCTATTTATCTGGTACATATGTAAGAGATAAAGATGCTATAGTAGCATCAATGCTTATATGCGAAATGGCAGCTTACTACAAAAAACAAGGCTTAACTTTAAGTCAAGTTATGGATAGCATATACGAAGAGTACGGATATTATAAAAACACAACTTTAAGTTATAGTTTTGATGGTGCATCTGGTATGGAACAAATGAAAAAAATTATGAATGACCTTCATAATGAAGATGTAACAGAAATTGCAGGATTTAAAGTTACAAAAGTGTCAAACTATGAAAAATCTATAGCTAAAGATATTGTAAGTGGTGAGCAAACAGTAATTAATTTACCAAAAGCAAATGTTATTAGTTACACACTTGAAAATAACAATGCAGTTATTGTTAGACCTAGTGGAACAGAACCAAAAATTAAATTATATATAACAGCGGTTGGTAAAAATTTAGACGACGCAAACGAAATAACTAAAAACTTACAAAAGCACGGCGAAAATATGTTAGGTGTTTAATAATTAATAAAAAAATCCGATAACTTAAAAATAGGTTATCGGATTTTTTAAAATTATAAATTAAATAATTCGTAATTCGTAATGCGTAATTCGTAATGCGTAATTAAAATACACCAGTTATTTGAACAAGCAAAAGCCCTTTACAAACAAAAAATCCGTAAGGATTTCAACATTCACTATTCACTATTCACTATTCACTCTTCACTACATTCTGAGGTGTGCCGTTTAAGAAATTTGAAATATTTTCTTCAACTATTTTTAAAAGTCTTTTTCTAGTTTCAATAGATGCCCACGCTACATGGGGTGTTATGCAAATATTTTCAACATTTAAAAGTTTACAATCGCTATTCATAGGTTCAATATCTAACACATCTATACCAGCTCCACTTAAATGGTTAGATTTAACGGCGTTTACAAGTGCAGTTTCATCTACAATAGCTCCACGTGCGGTGTTTACAAGATAAGAACCTTTTTTCATTTTGTTAAAGCTTTCCTCGTTAAATAAGTTTTTAGTAGAGGCAGTTAATGGGCAATGGATAGTTACAATATCGCTTTCATGTAATAATGTGTCAAAATCAGTAAATTTTACATAATCTAAATTTATTTTTGTACGACTATATGTTATAATGTTCATATCAAAAGCATTTGCAATTTTAGCTACTGATTTTCCTGTATGTCCAAACCCAACTATGCCTATAGTTTTGCCGCAAAGTTCATGTGTTTTAAATTTGAACGGAGAAAAAGT
>CAYJFG010000012.1:4064-5263 GCA_964369305.1 uncultured Eubacteriales bacterium | reverse complement strand
TATCGCTGTTTGTCCAACCGCCTTGTTGAACAAAGTCATCATACTTGCAAATTTTAGAATAATGATTTAATAAAAATGCAAAAACTTGTTGAGCTATTGCATTTCCAGAATAAACACCAGCGTTACAAACCGTTATATTATTTTTTTTGCAATATTCTATGTCAATATTGTTATAACCTGTGGCAAAAAGCCCTATATATTTTAACTTTTTTGCTTTTCTTAGTGTATACTCATTTAATTCAGTCTTATTGCACAATATTATATCAGCATTTTCTACAACGTCTGCAATATTTTCATAATCGGTTAAAGGGTATGAAAAAATATTACCAAACCTGTGCAAAAATGTTATATCTATATCGTCATTTACTACTGTTTTCATGTCTGTTATTACTATATTCATGTTTAGCACCTCGTATTATTTTATTAATTATATTATACTACATAAATTTGTCTTAATATATAGTTTTTTCATAAACTTTTAGGGATATTGACATAAAACCTTATGAATGATATAATATTAACATACAATGAACAGTGGTGTAAAGTAAATAGTGAGGGGTTATTTTTGGAAAAAATAATAGAGTTTTATATAGGTTATGACCCATTGATATTAGAGAATATTATAGCATCAATTCAAGTTCTTTTAGCATATACAGCATTATCGCTTTTACTACCAGCTTTTTTCTTAGGTTCTTTTGTAAAGGGAAGAAGTTTTGGTTTTAGAATATTGTTTTATCAAGTTTTTTCAAATGTTTACATTAATATTTTTTCGTTTGTTTTAGTTTATACAAATACGTTTAACCCCATTACAGTTTGGGCGTTGATGTTTGTAATTCCGTTTATAATTAAAATAATTCTAATTAGAAAAAGAATAATTTGTAACTTGAAATTATCAGCAGTTGTATGGGCAGAGGTTCTTGAGGGGACGTATTCGTATAAAGTTTTCATTCGTGACAGATTTATTGAAAGAAAAAATAAAATTATACGAATTTATAATAAGTATTTAAAAGGTCGCATTTTTGAAATTATGAGTTTGGCGTTTATCTTAATTTCATGTTTTATGTTTTTTACAAGCGTTAAATATTCATTAGAGGGTTATAGATATGCAGCAGCTGATGAAGAGGTGCATCTTTATTGGATACAATCATTACTTCAAGGTAATGCATTTCCTAGTGGTCTTTACCCTCATGCTATGCACT
>CAYJFG010000012.1:0-4054 GCA_964369305.1 uncultured Eubacteriales bacterium | reverse complement strand
CTTTCTATACAGGGTTATCTCTTCTATGTTTGGAATTAGTTCTATAGAGGGATATCTTGCAATAGGTCCTACATTTACATTTATGATAATGTTTACGTTGTACTTTGTGTTAAGAGATTTATTTAAATCAAAATATGCTATTATTGCAGGTCTTGCAATTTATTTAATAGCAGATACACTCAACAACAATGCATACTTTAGGTACAAGCTTGCAATTCCTATGGAGTTTGGTATGATTGGTATGATTGGTACAATTTTTGCATTAATTTACTATATTAGAAAACCTGAGAAACTTTCATGGTGGTTATTTATTCTGTCAATAGTATGGTCCACATACTCGCACTTCTATGATTCGATATGGATAGTATTTTTACTAATTCCAATGGCAGGAATATTTTTCTTTCAAGCTATTAAGAAAAAAATATTACTTAAAATTATGCTCGGTGGTATAATATCGGTAATAATAGCAGTATCACCGTTTGGTGTGGGGCTTGTAATGGGTTATCCGTTTGAGCAGTCTATGGCGTGGGCTTTAAGTATTATTGATGATAGCACTGGTGTTTCAGAGGCAACTGGTGAAACAGAAGAAACAGCACCGCAAGAAACCACAGTTTCAAGTGATAATACAAATGATATAGAAAAATCTCTTATGCAGTTAAATGCAGAAGAAGAAAGCTTGACACAAGAAGAAACTTTGCCTGATGAGCAGGACGAAAAAAAGGAACTATCGTTACCACAAAAGTTTATCCTACTGTTTAAAAGCTATATGTTCTCAGAAGATATAGTCACGTACTTTGTACTTATATCAAATACAGCAATGCTTATATTTGGTGTAGCAGGTTTATTTTTAAAAAAATTAGCACTTGATAGACATAAAGCTACAATGTATATATTATTTTCATCACTTTGGTTTATGTCTGCAATAGTATTTTCTTTCGATATATTAGGGTTACCAGTAATTTTGGCTACATCACGTTGTACAGCAGTAATTGGTGTGTTGTCAGTTCCAGTTTTTGCATTTCCATTTATGTTAATTGGTGATATAATAGGAATTGTAAAAAATGAAAAAATCTCAAAACTCGGCTCAAAAATAGTAGCATTTTGCTCATGGGTGTGCATAGTTTCAATTTTCTTAACAGGTTATGTAAAATCAGAGCGTTACTATTATAGTACATTAACTCAAACAGATGCAATTATAGCAGAAATGCTTATTGAAAATGAAAAACCATTAAATTGGACAATCGTTACTTCTACAAACTCTTTAACCTTAATTAGAGGTTATGGTTACCACTATGAAATATCAGATTTAATGGCGGAAATTTATAGAGGAAAAACAGAACTTTATCTACCTACTTCGGAAATTTATGTTACTGTTGAAAAAGATGCAAGAGGTTGGAGTTTTCCTATATATGTAGGTCAAGACGAATTATTACCACCATCAATACCAGTAAGCGAGCAGTTAGCTTTAGAAAATGTTTTCCACAATCCAGAGTACGACTCAACTAATTCAGCATCAGCATACGTTGATTTTAGACCGCAGATAATGTCAAAATTATATTACTGGATGGAAGCTATTAAAGTAGTTTATCCAAGTGAAGTATCAGTATATTATGAAAGCGACGAAGCGACTGTCTATAAAATAGAACAAGATCCATACTTTTTACTAAATCTATCAATTGACTATATGACTGATTTAATAAATAAGCAACAGCAAGAACAATAAAAGGAGAATATAAAATGAATACGGCAGAAAAAAGAAAAAAAATATTACTTATAATTCCAGCTTATAACGAAGAAAAAAGTATTGTAGGGCTTTTAGATAATTTAAGAAATTCAAATGTTTTAAAAGTTATGGACGTTCTAATAATAAACGACGGTTCAAAAGATAAAACAGCTCAAGTAGTAAAAGATGAGGGGTTTGAAATAATTAGTCAAGTTTATAACTTAGGTTATGGTGCAGCACTTCAAACAGGCTACAAGTACGCATTTGAAAATGATTACGAATATTTACTACAAATGGACGCTGACGGTCAACACGACGTTAGAAACTTAGGCAGAATTTTAGAAAAACTATTACCAGATGACTCAAAAAGAAGAATACCAGATATCGTTATAGGTACACGTTTCTTAGAGGGTAGTGAGACTTTCTATGTTTCTAAATTAAAATTAGTTGCTATAAATTTATTTAGACGAGCAATTAAAATCACTACAGGCTATAATATTACAGACCCAACAAGCGGACTTATGGGTTTAAATAGAAGAGCATTTGGTCATTATTCAGTATTTTTAAATTTTGATACAAAATATCCAGATATCAATATGATAATTCAAATGTTATTAAGAGGATTTCATATTGAAGAAATTCCAGCAATTATGCATGAAAGAAAAGAAGGAACTTCAATGCATGACGGACTATTCAATGTTGCGAGATATATGTTTATTATGTCGCTTAGCACATTAAACGTATACTCACGTTCTTTAACAGAAAGAAAAATTTGGAAAGCGAAAAAAGCAGCAATGCAAGAAGAAAATAAATAAAAAGAGTTAATAGCAAGATTTTTAGTTCAATGAAGAACTAAAGTGGAAGGAAATGTAATGGCAGGCATAGGTGTAGAGCTTAAAAAAATATATAGTAAAAATAATCTCTCAAACTTAGCAATGGGAACAGCGTATAGCTCAATGGTAACTGTAGGTCCTACAGTTTTAATTGTAGCTATACTTATATTAATGTATGGCGTTTTAGGGTTTAACTATGTAAATATTGCTGATAGAGAATTATTATCGTCAGTAATATTATATGTTTTTGTGTTTTGTGGCATTATAATATCGCCATTTAATGCTGTTTTCTCAAGGTATATTGCAGATAAAATCTATCAAGACAAAACAGAAGACATATTGCCGTCGTACTATACAGGGATTTGCACAGTATGTTTAGTTGGAACATTGATAGCAGTACCTTTAATGTTAAGGCTTGTATTTGTATCTTATGTTGACGTGCCGTTTGTAATTGCCTCGTATGTTTTTTGGATAGCACTTATTATAGTTTTCTTTTCACTTATATATATTCATGCGACTAAAGATTATAAAACTATCACATTATTCTATGCATTAGGAATGTGCATAGCTTTTTTGCTTTCTTATATGCTACAAGAATATGTAAGTGTAGTTCATTCTTTATTATATGGTTTGTCGGCAGGTTTTTTTACTATTGCGTTTTTAGAGTTTGCACACGTTAGACGTTGGTTTAAAAGCGATGGCACAAACTATAGCGAATGTTTAAAGTACTTATGGAGATATAAAAAACTGTTTTTTGCAAACGGTCTTTATACAGTAGGTGTTTATTCTCACGTATTTATATTTTGGTCGGCAGAGGGTAGTATATTAATAGCAAAAACATTTTATTCACACCCTATGTATGATATGGCTACTTGTTTAGCGATGTTTTCCAATATATCTACAACAATAATATTTATAGTAATGGCGGAAACGCAATTCCACGACGAGTACCAACAGTATATGCAGTCGGTAATTGGTGGTACGTACAGAACTATTAGGAAAAATAAAAATATTCTATTTAGAACACTTGCACAACAAGTTATAAGGCTTGTTGCAATTCAAAGTATGATAACTGCGGTAATATTTTTATTAGTAGTTACATTTTTACCAAGACTATTCTTTAGTTCTATGATAATGGAAATATATCCAGTGTTATCAATAGGATATTTTTTACTATTTTTAATGTATTCACTTGTAATATATCTGTACTACTTTAATGATCAAACAGGTTGCGTTGTGTTGTCGTCCATATTTTTAGTAGCAACAACAATAGGTACATTTTATTCAAAAGAATTAGATATACAATATTATGGTATGGGTTTTGTATTTGGAGCTTTTTGCGGATTTACATATGCATACTTTAGGCTCAAAAGTATAGAAAAGACGATAAACAACCATATTTTCTGTAAAGGAACAGTTGTAAAACCTGTTAAAAAAGGCAAAGTTGATAATGTTGCTTATAACAGAGATGAAGAAGCTAAAAAAGCTAAGTTAAAAG
>CAYJFG010000011.1:0-30148 GCA_964369305.1 uncultured Eubacteriales bacterium | reverse complement strand
GATTTTATTTCAAATGTAATGAATTTAGAAAACAAAATTGAAATAATATTTGATATTAAAGATAATGACTATAATTATGGTCAAACAATTGAGAACGTCAATATATATACAGGTGAAATTTATAAAAATGTTTTAGTAATTGATAAAGACTGTGTATATCAAAAAAGACAAGATGGACCTTATTATGTAAGGGAAGTAGATGTTAATACTTTGTTTTTTATTTTAGAACATGAAGTTCAAATAGGGTTTGAAACTGAACAATACTATAGTGTAACAAATATTCAAGAAGGTATGTGGTGTGACTCTGGCTATAAAGAATTAGTAGAAGTGAGTGATCAGACATATGGTTGATAAAGTACATATTGAATTAAAGGGCATTAAGAAAAAATTTGATAGAGAAGTACTCAAAGATATTTGCTTAAATGTCACAAATGAAAGCTACATAACTATAGTAGGTAAATCAGGGTCTGGAAAATCAACACTTATGAATATTATAGGGCTTATAGAGCATTTTGATGACGGTGTTTATAAGTTTAATGATACTATAATTAAAAACGATAAAGATTACTCAAAACTTAGAAAAGAAAATATAGGCTTCATATTTCAATCATACAATTTAATTCCAACACTAACTTGTATAGAAAATATATTACTACCGCTACAGTATATAAAAAAAGAAATTGTGCAGATTGATGACGTGCTAGAAACTTTAGATATTGTAAATCTACTACATAAACCAGTTACAACATTAAGTGGCGGAGAAAGACAACGTGTTGCAATAGCACGTTCGTTAATACTCAACCCATCGCTTATAATTGCTGATGAACCTACTGGGAACTTAGATAGTGTAAATAGTAATATCGTACTTAATATACTTGAAAAGGAAAACAAAAAAGGTAGAGCAATTATCATGATAACCCATGACACTATTATAGCAAATAACGCTAAAAAAGTTTATAGATTGGAAGAGGGGGTTTTGCATGAAGATAAATAGGGATAATATGTTTAACCATTCGCTTACAATGGTTATGAAAAATATAAGGAATTATCTGCTTTTATCTGTTACTATTTTTCTTTCTTTTTCGCTAATGCTTGGATATTTAGTTTTTACAGACTCCGATTTATACAACAGTTATAAAGAGATTATGGGGGCAGATAGAAATATAATTGAGGTGTATGGTTCTGTAAACGATTTAGACGTTAAAAAATTAACAACACAACTAGATAAAATGACAGATTCGCATTATTATATGACGGCTGATGTATATGCAAAAACAATGTATGGATATAATTGCAGTGTAGATTTACTGCCTACAAATGTTTGGGGTTTGTTTGTACGTTCAGGTATGGTGTTAGAAAGAATTAAAATTAATGACGACTACCAAATATCTCTTGCAGAAAATGAGATAATAGTATCGCAATATGTATATGATAGTTTAAAAAAAGCAAACAAAGAAAATGAAAAATTCCAAATAGTATTCACAGATGTAAACGGAAAAAATGTATTAAAAGAATATAATATAATAGGTACTTACCCTAATGAATATTTTGCAGGGTTTGATGATATTTACAAAGAGGGTACGTCGTATTCTAATATAGATAATGTATACGTTTCGATGGCGTCAGTAAGTGATATTGATGTTGAATTTGTTAATACAAAAACAATTGTATATAGTGAAAGACCAGAAACCGTACTTGATTTTGCAAAAGAATATCAAGTTAGCTCAAATGATATTGTAAACGCTCAAAATAGTGCGAATGATGATAAAAGAATGATGACATCAACTAAATATTTAATATCCGTTGCACTATTTGTTTTATTAGGTATAAACTTATATAGCTCATTTAAAAATGCTTTAAATGAAAGGAAATTTGAAATAGGCGTAAAAAGGGCAATAGGGGCTAGCAAATTTAATATAATGTTGCAATTTATTATAGAGGGTTTTGCTGTTATGTTTGTAAATATTTTAATTTCAATATGTTTGATTTTAAATGTTTCAGTTATTTATAAATTTGTGCAATTAGAGTTTTTCAATATTGACTATACAATAATGCTAACTACAGAATCTGTTATGCTTTTTGCAGTATTTTCAATTTTCCTAACAGTTGTATTTTGCTTGATGTTTGCATATCAAAGCACTAAAGTTGAAATAATAAAATATTTAAAAGAAGAATAAATTTTAAAAACTGTATCAAAACGAAAAATCTTGATACAGTTTTTTATATATGAACAAATTTAAAAAATAAACAAAGTAAGTTTTAAATTTGTTCATGTAAAAAGAGTTCTAGTGTATTATAATCAATATGTACATATATAGTAAAAGTTTACATTTCTTTATTAATATGATACAATAAAGGTAACAAATAAAAACACAATAAACATTTTAAATAAAATTTATGGAGGTTAAAAGTAATGAGCTTAGGAAAAATTTTAGTAGTAGACGATGATTTAAATATTTGCGAGCTTTTAAGATTATATATCGAGAAAGAGGGATATGAAGTAATAACCGCTAATGACGGTGCTACAGCATTTAAAACTTTCCAAAAAGAAAACCCAGACTTTGTACTACTAGATATAATGCTACCAGGGTTGGACGGTTGGCAAGTGTGCAGAGAAATTAGAAAAACATCTAGTTGCCCAATTATAATGCTTACTGCAAAAGGTGAAACTTTTGATAAAGTTTTAGGGCTTGAGCTAGGTGCTGATGATTATGTTGTAAAACCTTTTGAGGCTCGTGAAGTTATAGCAAGAATTAAAGCTATTATGAGAAGAACAATAAAAGAAGATGTACAAGAGATAAAAGAAGTTAAATGGGATAAATTATCGATAAATCTAACTAATTATGAGTTAAAAGTTGATAATGTACAAGTTGATACACCTCCTAAAGAAATGGAGTTACTATATCATCTTGCAACACACCCTAATAGAGTTTTCACAAGAGATCAACTGCTTGACGAAGTGTGGGGGTTTGACTACTACGGCGACTCAAGAACTGTTGACGTTCACGTAAAAAGACTTAGAGAAAAAATAGACGGCGTTTCAGAAAAATGGGAATTAAAAACTGTTTGGGGTGTTGGATATAAATTTGAATCTAAAGAGTGATTTTTAAGTTGAAAGTTGAGAGTTGAAAGATGAAAGTTGAGGAATAGTATCATATTTCAGGTGATAAGATAAAAATATTAATTCATAACAAAAATCAAAGTTTATGTCTTTAATATAAATAAAAATCCGTAAGGATTTTTACATACACTATTCACTCTTCACTCTTCACTATTCATTATTCACTACTTTAAGAATTACGAATTAATTTAAACGAAAGGTAATATATATTATGGTTTCAGCATTAAGACAAAAAACATTATTTAAAAAATATATTTCAATAAGCCTTACTATAATATTATTAAGCTTTTCTATTTTAGGTATAATGCTAATACTTTTTGTAAACAATTATTCCATTCAAGAAGAAAAAAACAAATTAAGAGAAAACGCAGACATCATAGCAGAAATGATTGGTAATAACGCCGAGTTTAAAGCAGGCACTATTTATATTGATGAAAAAATATATAGGTCTGTAGTTGAAACAATGGCTCAAAATATATCAGCAGATATTATGATAGTAAATACACAAGGTGTTGTGCAAATAACAAGCAACAAAGAAATTGATCAAAGAAATATACAACCAGAAACTGTTATGGTTACGCAAAGCGAAGACTATTTCGATGTTGGTAACTTAGATGGGATTTATAGTAGCGACCACTATATAAGTGGAGCACCTCTTTATATACAGGTTGTTAATACACCAGCTTTTACAGGTGCTGTATTTGTTGCAAGCTCAATAGAGAATACTGGCGGATTTACAAGCGAAATTACAAACATATTTTTATTAGCAGCCGTTGCTACTTTCTTTATATCATTTTGTTTTGTCGGTTTCTTTACTTATAATATGGTGCGACCATTAAGAGCTATGTCGAATGCGACAAAAGCTTTAAGTAATGGCGACTTTTCAGTGCGTGTTCCTGTAACTTCAAAAGACGAAATAGGAGAACTTGCAACAGCTTTTAATAATATGGCGGATTCTTTATCTCAAAGTGAGGGTAGCAGTAGGGCATTTGTTGCGAATGTATCGCACGAATTAAAAACACCAATGACTACAATTGCAGGATTTATTGACGGTATTTTAGACGGAACAATTCCAAAAGAGCGACAAAGTTACTACTTAAATATAGTATCAATCGAAACTAGAAGATTGTCACGTTTAGTGCAAAGTATGTTGTCACTTTCACGTATAGATAGTGGCTCACTTAAATTAAATAAAAGCGAATTTGACTTAAGGGACATAATAATTAATACATTCCTAACATTTGAACAAAAAATTGACGATAAAAAAATAATTATAAAAGGTTTTGAAAATTTAGACAGCACCATGGTAAAAGGTGATGCTGATATGATACATCAAGTTGTATATAACCTAGTAGAAAATGCGGTTAAATTTACTAATGAAAATGGATATATAGAGGTTATAGTAAATGTAAATGTAGGTGCAACTGCTGTAGAAATTAGAAATAGTGGAGAGGGAATACCACCACAAGAAGTACTTCATATTTTTGAAAGATTTTATAAAACAGATAAATCACGTAGTAAAGATAAAGAGGGTATGGGTTTAGGACTTTATATTGTTAAAACTATTATGCGTTTGCATGGTGGCGATATAACTGCAAAAAGTGAATTATATAATTATACATCGTTTACTTTCTGGATTCCAAAAGATGAGATAATACAAGTAAAAGAAAAAACTTTGCGACGTGAAAATAAAAACGATAAATTAGAGGGGGTTTGATTTATGGAGTTTAATAATGGTAATAGTCAAGAAAATGACGACATTGTAGAGAAACTAAAATTGTTAAACGACAATGAAATAAAAGAAATTTTGAAAAAAGTTCTTGATAGTAGAGAAAATGTAGAAGAAAAAGAGCAAGAAGTAATAAAGGAAGAACAAAACGAAGAAATAGAAGATGTAAACGATATTGACGAAAAAGTAATTGATGAAATACTGGAAAGTGAAGAGTTAATTTCAAGTAGAGATGCTCAAGAAATAAAGCAAACTCAAGCGAAAGATTTTAGCCAAATAGAAGAAAGTAACCAAATTGAGGAAACTCAGTATACAGAAGAAAGTAACCCAATTGAGGAAACTCAGCAAGTAGAAGAAATTCATCAAATACAAGAAACTGTAGATATAAATCCTCAATCAGTTAATGAAGAAGTGTTTGAGCAAAATATGTATCCAGTTGCAGATGTAAGCGTTTTGATTGATAATCTAAGTAAAGATAATAGAAAAACAAGCGTTGGAACAAAAATCCTTATAACTTGTCTTTCAGTTTTGCTTGCATTGGCAATTGGCACGATAGTTGTTTTAGGAGATTTTTTACCATCTACTGCACCAGTAACTGACCCAACAGAGGGTGGAAGTTCTCAAACAGAGCCAGCGACTGAAGACGTAACAAGACCACCAAACACAGGCAATCCTGATGGGCCAGAAATAAATTTAATAACACAACCGCAAGATATTGCACAAAACACACAATATAATGCGAGTAACGCCTTTGAAAATGCACATAGAAGTGTGGTAGGCGTTATAGTTAAAAATGATGATGGAAAAACGATAGGTTCTGGTAGTGGTGTTGTAATAAGCAGTGACGGATATATTTTAACAAATAGCCACGTTGTAGACGACTCATACCAAACACTTGCTTATGTTGTTGCAAATGAAAAAGAGTATAAAGCTGAGATTATTGGGCTTGACACAAGAACAGATTTAGCAGTAATAAAAATAGATACAAACGAAGATATTTTTGTGCCAGCTATATTTGCAAATTCAGATGATTTACTTATTGGGCAAGAAGTTGCAGCTATTGGTAACCCTGGTGGTATAGTGCTTTCAAATACTATTACTCAAGGTATAGTATCTTCAACAAATAGAGAAATTGAAACAGGCGGAAACGTTAAGTACATTCAAACAGACTCAGCAATAAACCCTGGTAATTCAGGTGGACCACTTGTTAATTTTAATGGCGAGGTTGTTGGAATTAACACAATTAAAGTTGTTTCTACTGAATATGAGGGAATAGGTTTTGCAATTCCAAGCACTACAGTTAAGGAAATTGCAGACGATTTAATAAAAAATGGATTTATCACCGATAGAAGTAGACTAGGTATTACAGGTATGAACGCTATTGAGGGCGTTAATATTCCTATTGGAACACCAAAAGGTGTAAGCATTGAGGTTTTCGACGACGATTGCGTTATAGATGATAACGGCGGACAATTAGGCGACATAATAACCCATATCGATAATGTTAGAATAGAGTCAATAACACAACTTTATGCTCAACTAGAACTACATCTACCAAATGACGAAATTACAATAACGGTCTTTAGATTACCAGAAGACAAAAACCCTGAAAATGGCGAAAGCATCACAATTGATATTGTACTATTAGCAGATAAAGGTTAATTAAAAAATTAAAAAGACTACCTAGCTTTAATGATAAAAAAGTAGGTAGTCTTTTAATTTATGGTTGTAAAGGCAATAGTTTGATATTGTCTATTTTTTGTATATTATCTTTTAAGGAAATTACATCAAATGGTTTGCCGTGTGCTGGATATATCTTACTTGGGTTAAGGTCAATAATCTTTTGCCATGATTTTTTATAATCCTCGATATTTTCAATCCATATTGTAATATTGTTTTTGCTAGGGAAACCATTCATGGTAGCATCGCCACAAAACAAATTGTTGTCGTTGCTTAAAAAAGATATGCAGTCGCTTGTGTGACCAGAAGTTTCTATGATAGTTCCGTTGATATCTTTTTCTATAGATTCTTTATTTTCGCTATCTATTAATAATAGGTTTTTCAGATAAATAGTTTTTATAGCTGGAAATAGATGCTCTCCTTTTCCAAGTAATTTTAATAAGTAACAGAAGTAATAACTTTGCTTGTTACTGCAACCGCCCTCAAAGGAATTTTGTCCAAGTTGCAAGTTTTTTAACCCTTTTTTACTCATTATTACTTTTATATTTTTATTCATTTTAAGCATATTGTTTATAAAACCAGCATGGTCGTCGTGTGCATGAGTAAGAAAAATATATTTTATTTCATTAATAGATATATTTTTCTCGCTTAACTTTTTTATGCAATTTTTAAAATTATGCTCATAGCCAGTGTCAATTATCATATAACCGCTATCAATTTTTAAGATATATAAATTCATTATTATATTACCGATATTAAACACTTAATCACAACCTTATTTTATTGATATTATAAGTATACCATGAAAATATAAGAGCTACAACATAATTTTATAAAAAGGGACTGTCGTAAAAAAAATTTTTTCGTCATATTACACAAGACCATTGTAGAGGTGAAATCCATTTTCACCCAAATTTTACGTATTTACAGGCAAAACGGGAGCATATGGAATGCTCCCCTGCAAATATTCATTAATATTAACCTTAATGTGATAGCTCCAAAATTTATTCAAAGTCAAATCTTTTTGGTGTTTGTCCAAACTTTCTAAATCTATTATATCTATTTAATGTTAAAGCAGATTTATCAAGCTTGTTGTACTTTTCAAATGTGTTATATATTAAAGTTTTAAGCCCATCAAACATTTTGCTGTCACGGTGTTTAGGCTCTCTTATAATTCTTTCTATAACTTCCATTTTAAATAAGTCTTCAGCTGTTAATCTTAAACACTGAGCTGCCGTTGCAGTTTGTGCAGGGTCTTTCCATAAAATACTTGCACAACCCTCTGGAGAAATAACAGAGTATACGGCGTTTTCAAGCATCCACACTTCATCAGCTACGGCAAGTCCTAAAGCTCCACCGCTACCGCCCTCGCCAATTAAAATTGTAAGGATTGGTGTTTTTAAGTCGGACATTTCCATTAAATTTTCTGCAATTGCTTGTCCTTGTCCTCTTTCCTCTGCTCCAATTCCGCAAAATGCACCGCTTGTATCAACAAAACATAATACAGGGCGATTAAATTTTTCAGCTTGTTTCATAAGTCTTAAAGCTTTTCTATATCCCTCTGGGTGAGCAGAACCGAAGTTGCGATCCATTCTTTGTTCTGTAGTTTGTCCTTTTTCAAGTCCTATTACAGTAACAGCCATATCGTTAAGCATTCCAACACCGCCAATTATCGCTTTGTCATCGCCAAAACGTCTATCGCCGTGAAGTTCAAAAAAAGAATCTTTGAAAAGCTTTTCTATATAATCTACAGTAGTAAGTCTATTATTTTGACGTGCAAGAGTTACTTTTTCGTATGCGTTATTCATTATATATTCCTTTCGTAAAATCAATTTTTGATATGCAATTTAAGTAGTTTTGAAAGACTTGTTTTTACATTTTTTCTATCTACAATTGCGTCTATAAAGCCTTTTTCAAGTAAAAACTCAGCAGTTTGGAAGTCTTTAGGTAATTTTTGTCTTATAGTTTGCTCAATAACTCGAGGACCTGCAAAACCTATTAACGCACCAGACTCAGATAATATTATATCGCCCTCCATAGCAAAACTTGCAGTAACGCCACCAGTTGTAGGGTCTGTTAAAAGCGTGATGTAAAGTAAACTTTTATTGCTATGTTGCTTTACAGCGGCACTTGTTTTTGCCATTTGCATAAGCGACATAATACCTTCTTGCATTCTTGCTCCACCTGAAACTGTACATACAATTATAGGTAAGTTATGTTCTGTTGCATATTCAAAAGCCCTTGTGATTTTTTCGCCAGTTACTGTACCCATGCTACCCATCATAAAATCTGGGTTCATAGCACATAAAACAGTTTTAGTACCGCCAATTTTGCAAGTACCTGTTATAACGGACTCTTTTTCATGGCTTTTTTGTTTAGTAACAAATAATTTTTGGTCGTAATTTGGGAAACCTAAAATATTAACAGACTCTAAGTCTTTATCCATTTCATCAAAAGTCCCACGGTCTGCGATTAAGTTTATACGCTCCCTTGCAGATAAACGCAAATGATAATTGCATTTATTACATACTTTGTGGCTTTCCTCCATGTCGGCAGCTAGTAGTAGCGTTTTACATTTTGGACATTTAACCCACATTGTATCAGGGATAAAAGGCTTATTGAAATTGTCGCTTTCAATTCCCTCAAGTTCGTTTTTAGGTTTTAAGAATGTGAAAATATCACTGTTAAACATATATAAACAATCCTATCTATTTTAATTCGTAATTGTTAGTGAAGAGTGAAAAGTGAATAGTGAAAAGTGTATGTGAAAATCCTTGCGGATTTTTTTATTTATAAAGGGAGTTTGTTCTCTGGTAACTGAACACTGGTATCTAGTTGCATTATTATTTCTTTCATCTAATCACTAAACACTAACTACTTTTTTTAACTCCACTCTCCACACTTCACACTCAACACTCTTTTAAGGTTTTATTTTTTGCATTAAACTTGTGTTATATGTGCCGTCTACAAATTCGCTATTTGATAAAATTTCTATTTGTAAATCTCTATTTTGATATACGCCATGGATATTTAGCTCGCTTAAAGCTGTTTTCATTTTGCGTATTGCACTTTCACGAGTAGGTGCATGAACTATCAATTTACCTATCATTGAATCGTAAAAAGGTGGAATTTCATAATCTTGATAAATAGCTGTATCGAAGCGAACACCAGGACCACCAGGTAAATGCAGACTAGTTATTTTACCACAACTTGGCATAAAATTCAAGTCTGGGTTTTCGCTATTTATTCTACATTCTATTGCGTGACCACTAAACTTTACATCTTCTTGTCTGATTGTAAGAGGGCAATCGCACGCAATTCTAATTTGCCACTGCACAATGTCAATAGCTGTTACCATTTCTGTTACTGGGTGTTCAACTTGTAAACGTGTGTTCATTTCCATAAAATAGAAATTTCCGTTACTATCAAGTAAAAATTCAATAGTTCCAGCGTTTACATAGTCAACACTTTTGGCAGCTTTAATAGCACATTCAATCATTTGTTTACGTGTTTCTTCGTCAATAGCAGGGGACGGACTTTCCTCAATTAACTTTTGGTTTTTTCTTTGCACTGAACATTCACGTTCGCCTAAGCAAATTGCATTTCCAAATTTATCGCAAAGTATTTGCATTTCAATATGTTTAACAGGGTTTAAGTATTTTTCCATATAAACTGCACCGTCGCCAAAAGCACTTTGGGCTTCACTTGATGCTGAGTTGAATGCGTTTTCAAACTCGCTTATCTCGTTTACAAGTCTAATACCTCTACCACCGCCACCACTTCTTGCTTTAATTAATAGTGGAAAACCGATTTTTTCAGCTTCTTTTTTAGCTTCGTTTATGTCTGATATAATATCACAACCTGGAGTAACTGGAACATTTGCATTTTTCATAGTTTTTCTTGCCATGTCCTTGTCGCCAAGCATTGATATCATGTTAGATGTAGGGCCTATAAAAATAATATTACATTGCTCACAAAGTGAAACAAATTTTGCATTTTCAGATAAAAGCCCATATCCTGGGTGAATAGCTTGAGAACCTGTATTTATTGCAACTGTTAAAATTGCAGCCATATTTAAGTAGCTGTCAGATACTTGAGAATTACCAACGCAGTAGCTTTCATCAGCAAGTTGAACGTGCATAGCGTTTTTATCTGCTTTTGAATATATAGCAACTGTAGAAATTCCCATTTCACGGCACGCTCTTATTATTCTAACGGCAATTTCGCCTCTATTAGCTATAAGAATTTTAGAAAACATTTTTTATTTCCTCCGTTTATTCTTCGTTTTTAACAAGTGCAAAAGTAAGCTCTGCTGACACACATAATTTACCGTCTACATAACCTTTTGCAGAGATGTAGTAGAATACACCACGGCTTTTTAAAAATGTGCAAACAGACTCTAAAGTGTCACCAGGGAGAACTTTATTTTTAAATTTTACATTATCCATTTTAGCAAAGTATGGAGTGCAGTTTTCCATATTATTTTGTATTAAAACACAACTTGCTTGAGCCATAGCCTCGCAAAGAATAACACCAGGCACAACTGGATTATTTGGGAAATGTCCTCTTAAAAAGAACTCATCGCCAGTGATTTTAAGGGTGCCTCTTGCAGTATTTTCGTCTATAATTTCGGCAGTGTCGACAAGTAGCATATCTTCACGATGAGGAATTATACTTTTAATTTCTTCTCTATTCATTATATATATGTATCCTTTCGGTATAATAATTTAATTCGTAATTCGTAATGCGTAATGAAAAGACAATAATATAAAATTTTTGTCTTTTCTGGATACTGGTATCTGGTATCTATAAATTATTTAATTTTAAATAAAGGTTGGTCAAATTCTACAACATCACCATTTGAAACAAGTATTTCATCAATAACGCCACTTTGTGTAGCTACAACTTCGTTCATAAGTTTCATAGCTTCAACAATGCAAACAACGTCGCCTTTATTTACGCTTTGTCCAACGCTTACATAAGGGCTTGCGTCTGGTGATGGTGCTTGATAAAATACGCCAACCATTGGTGATTTAATTGTAATGTCATTTTGTGAAACGCTTTGTGTAGGTGCTGTAGTGTTTTCAAATGTAACAGTACTTGTAGGTGCTACAGTTTGCATAGGTGCAGTATTTTGAGCATAAACTACATTAACTTCTTTGCTCATAGTAATTTTTTGTCCGTTATCGTTTTTAACTTCAAATTTAAGTAAGCTTGAATTGTCAACAGCTTTTATTAACTCTTTTAATTCTTCAACAGTATATAGTGACATTTTTATGTTCTCCTCGATTATTTATATTTTTTAAGTACGATACAAGCGTTATGACCGCCAAAACCTAAAGATGTAGATAATGCATAGTCAACACTTTTTTCTATTGCTTTATTAGGGATATAGAATAAGTCGCATTCTTCGTCTTTTTCTTCATATCCAATAGTAGGTGGTAAAATGTTATCTTGAAGTGCTAAAGTAGATATAATAGCCTCAACACCGCCAGACGCTCCAAGCATATGTCCAGTCATAGACTTTGAAGAACTTATATATACGTCTTTGGCTTTTTCTCCAAAAACTCTTTTAATAGCTAAAGTTTCTGTTTTATCGTTTAGTGGTGTGCTTGTGCCGTGAGCATTAAAGTATATATCTTTTTCCATATCAACATTAGCTTCTTTGATAGCTAAATTTATTGCATTTACTGCACCTTGAGCATCGCTTTTTGGAGCAGTTATATGGAAAGCGTCGCAACTATTACCATATCCACAAATCTCAGCGTAAATTTTAGCACCTCTATTTATAGCGTGTTCGTATTCTTCTAAAATCATAATACCAGCACCCTCACCCATAACAAAACCATCTCTTCTTTTGTCAAAAGGTGTACAAGCTGTTTTAGGGTCGTGTTTAGTTGAAAGTGCTTGACAATTTGTAAAACCTGCAATTGATAATCTATTTAATGTTGCTTCAGCACCGCCTGATATAATAGCGTCAGCATAGCCATGTGCAATAGCGTGGAAAGCTTCACCGATACAGTGTGTACCAGTAGCACACGCAGTAACTATTGGTAGGCATATACCTTGTGCGTTAAATTTTATTGCAACTGTTCCGCCTGCAATGTTTCCTATCATCATTGGTATAAAAAATGGTGATACTCTTCTAGGTCCTTTTTCGTGTAGACTTAAAGTATTATCTATAAAAGAATTCATACCGCCTATACCTGAACCTATGTAAACACCTAATCTTTCTGGTGCTACTTTATTTAAAATATCACTATCGTTTACAGCTTGAGTAGCGGCTGCAACTGCGTATTGAGTGTATAAGTCTGTGCGTTTTACTTCTTTTTTCTCTATATATAATGTAGGGTCAAAGTCTTTAACTTCTGCTGCTATTTTTACTTTTAAGTCGCTTGTGTCAAATTTTGTAATTTCGCCAATACCACAAACACCGTTTTTGATATTTTCCCATGTTGTAGCAGTATCATTTCCAACTGGTGTTACTGCTCCTAAACCTGTAATAACTACTCTTTTCATAATAAAAACACTCCTTTAAAATTACATTGCCATTCCGCCGTCAACTCTTATAACTTCACCAGTTATATAAGATGATAAATCGCTTGATAAAAAAGCTACAGCGTTTGCAACGTCTTCTACATTTCCAGTCTTTTTCATAGGGATTGAAGAAACGATTGTTTCTTTTATATTTTCGTTTAATTTATCTGTCATTTCTGTATCGATGTAACCTGGAGCTATACTGTTGCAAGTTACATTTCTTGTTGCAAGTTCTTTTGCTACTGATTTTGTAAGACCAATAATACCAGCCTTTGAACTTGCGTAATTTGCTTGTCCAGCGTTTCCGCATAAACCTATTACAGATGTTATATTTATGATTTTGCCATACTTTTTCTTCATAAAATGCTTATAAGTATGCTTTATCATGTTGAATGAGCCTTTTAAGTTTGTGTCTACAACTTTGTTAAAGTCATCTTCTTTCATTGAAAGAACAAAACCATCTTTAACAACACCAGCATTATTTACAAGTATTTGAACTGAGCCGAAATCGTCAATTATTTGCTTTACAGTGTCGCCACTTTGTGTAAAGCTTGAAACGTCACAACAGTATATATTGCATTTTACGCCTAAATTTTCAATTTCTGATGCAGTGCTTAATGCACCGTCTTTATTGCCAGCGTATATTAAAGCGATATTAGCTCCAAGGCTTGCAAGTTTTAAAGCAATTCCTTTGCCAATTCCTCTTGAGCCACCTGTAACAATCGCTGTTTTATTATTTAAATTCATTTTAAAACCTACCTTTTTATGAGTTTGAAGTGTGGAGTGTTGAGAGTGGAGTGTGACGTTAAAATATATATCTAAACACACATTAAAATCTGACAACTGAAAACTGTTGACTAACAACTAACCACTAATTTAATTTCGTTTAATGTTTTTTCGTTTTCAACATTATAAGCTTTAACATCTTTATAAGTTCTTTTTATCAAGTTTGTTAATGTTTTGCCTGCTCCAAGCTCTATAAAAGTGTCAACGCCGTTTGCAATTAAATCTTTTATAATGTCGTCCCATTTAACAGGGCTTTTTACTTGATTTGCTATAAGCTGTTTATAATCACCGCTATAAATTTTGGCAGTAACGTTTGAATATATTGGAGTTGTTGGGTTTTTAATTTCTACATCATTTAAATATGTAGCTAAATTTTCATAAGCACCCTCCATATATGGGCTATGAAATGCACCACTTACAGGCAAAATTACGGCTTTACCTTTTGCAAGTTTTATATCGTTTACAACATCATCAATTACATTTTTATCGGCTGATATTACTGTTTGCGATGGGCTGTTGTAATTTGCAATCCATACATTTTCGTATTTTTTGCATATATTTTCCAAAGTTTCTATATCAAGTTTTAAAACGGCAGCCATAGTACCATTATATTTAACTGTTTCGTCTTGCATAAATTTAGCACGGTTTAAAACAAGTTTAAATGCATCTTCATAAGAAAGCATACCGCTAAATGCTAAAGCGGAAATCTCACCTAGTGAAAAACCTGCGATATAGTCTGGAGTAATTCCAAGTTCTTTTACGGCTTCGCCACAAGCTAAATTTACAGTAAATAGACATGGTTGAGTATTTTCTGTTATATCAAGCTCGCTTTTTGGAGCATTAAAGCACATATCTGAAATATTAGACTTTATACTATCTGCCATTTCAAAAACTTTTTTAGCCTTTGGAGAAATGTCGTATATTTCTTTTCCCATATTTTCGTATTGTGAGCCTTGACCTGCAAATAAAAATGCTATTTTACCCATTTGTTTGCACCGCCTAACACTTTTTCGGCATGAGAAAATAAGTCAACTATAATCTCACGAGCTGTTTGCTCTTCTTTTAGCATACCAGCAACTTGACCAGCAATTACACAACCTTTTGACACATCGCCATCTTTAGCAGCCATTCTAAGTACACCTGTACCCATGCTTTCTAGCTCTTTGTCTGAAACTTCACTGCGGTTGTACTCATGTTTTAAATATTCCCTTGTAAATGAATTTTTAATTGAGCGAACTGGGTGACCTAAACGTTTACCAGTTAAAACAGTGTCAGTATCTTTTGCTTTAATAACTTTATCTTTATATGATTGTGGGATATTACATTCTTTTGCAAGTAAAAAACGAGTACCAACTTGTACACCAACTGCTCCAAGCATAAATACAGCGGCTAATTGTCTGCCGTCACAAATACCACCAGCTGCAATTACTGGAATGTTTACAGCGTCGCATACCTGAGGTATTAAAGCCATAGTTGTAAGCTCGCCTACGTGACCGCCACTTTCGCAACCCTCTGGAATAACTGCAAATGCACCTGCTTTTTCAACTGATTTAGCTGTTGAAACTGATGGTACAACTGGAATTACTTTTACACCAGCCTCAAGTAAAGCTGGCATATATCTTTTAGGGCTACCAGCACCTGTTGTAACTACTGGTACTTTTTCTTCTATAACTACGTCCACAACTTCTGATGCGTACGGACTCATTAGCATAATATTTACTGCAAATGGTTTATCTGTAAGTGATTTTGCTTTTCTAATTTCTTCACGTATTTGGTCTGCGTTTGAGTTCATACCAGCAATTATTCCAAGTCCGCCAGCGTTACTAACAGCGGCTGCTAAAGTAGCGTCTGAAATCCACGCCATAGCACCTTGAAATATTGGGTATTCTATACCTAGTTGTTCTGTAATTGTTGTTTTAATCATTATGTTGTCCTCCAAAAATTTACTTTTTCCATTCTATAACGCAACTACCAGTTGTAAGCCCTGCACCGAAACCGCACATACAAATTTTGTCGCCTTTTTTAAATCTTTTACTTTTATTTGCTATATCAATTGCCATTGGCATACATGATGATGAGGTGTTGCCGTAATTTTCAATTATTTTGATAAATTTTTCAGGTGCAATATCAAGTTTTGAAATTGCTGAGTTAATTATCCTAATATTTGCTTGATGAGGTATTACATGGGCTACTTCGTCTTGTGTAACGTTTGCCATTTCAAGAGCTTGTTTTATTTCACGAGCCATAGCGTTTACGGCAAACTTATAAATCTCTTTTCCGTCCATAGTTAAATGTGATGGTTTAACTTCTTTATCAGTAGAAAATATAGACGGTGTATAAGTGCTATGTGCATATAGCGGTGTTACATTTCCAATTGTAGTTAATTTTATTGATTTTAAAGAGTTACCAGCTTTTAAAACTGTAGCACCTGCACCATCTCCAAACAAAATACAAGAGGAGCGGTCTGTCCAATCTGTAATACTGCTTAAAGTATCGGCAGATACTATAAGTGCAGTTTTTACCTTACCGCTTTTAAAATAAGCGTCCGCTAAGTCAAGTGCGTAAATGTAACCGCTACAAGCAGCGTTTATATCAAAAGCTTGACAAGTTGCACCAATATCTGCTTGTAAAACACACGCTTGAGCTGGTGTTGAATATTGAGGTGTAATAGTAGACACAATAATTAAATCAAGCTCACTTGCTGTTACGTTTGCATCTTCTAAAGCTTTTAGAGAAGCCTCACGGCATAAATCTGCAATATTTTCAGTAGTGCAAATGTGCCTTTCTTTTATACCAGTTCTTTTTGTAATCCATTCGTCGTCAGTATCAACCATTGTTGATAATTCTTCGTTGTTTAATATGTACTTTGGCACTGCCATACCAGTACCTACTATATCAAAGCTCATTGTTTTAGCTCCTCCATTTTTTTAATACGTTCTTGTAAAAAAATATTCATTCTATCAATGCAGTTTATTAAAATTTCTTTTTCTGTTTCTGTCATTGACTTTGTTATGCTGTTTGTTAAGTTTTTATGAAAACGTCTATGTATTCTGTCGGCGTGCTTTCCTTTGTCAGTTAGCTGGACGTAAGTTTGTCTGCCGTCAAAAACACCTTTAGCCTTTATAACATAACCTTTTTTTATAAGCTTATTTACAGCGGTAGTAACAGAAGATGGAGTTATCAACATTTCGCTTGCAATTTCGCCGACTGTTCTACCGTATATAGGTTCTCTGTTTATAACTTCAATTAAATGCATTTCAGAAATTGAGAGATTAAAGCGTTTAGAATGATTGAGCATATTTTTTTCAACTCTTGAAAAAAGAGAGTAACTTTGCTCAATTAAAAAACTAAAACGTTCTTGAAAGCTTTGAGGTTGCGGGTACATTATATCGTCCTTTCGTAAATTAGTTTGAATATCAAAATAATTTTATAGTATCTTTGCAGTTTTGTCAAGCAAAAATTTGTAAATTAATTAAATGTTCAAAATAAAACAAAATTAATGTGATATTTGATGTAATTTGTCAATTGCAGTAATCTTCAAGTATTCTTTGTAATTCTTTGTCATTTTCAGCTTTTATACCATTTTTTAAAAGCGTTATATCTGCATCTGGAAAAGTAAAAACTTCTACATAAGTATCTTTTATTAAATTTGTTTTGGTTTCATCAAAAACGCAAATAGTTCCATTATGCTCCATTACATAATATATAGTTTGTGAAGTTGTAGGGCTAGTTTGCGTTACAACTTCGTTATCAGCAGTTTTATTATGAGTTGGCGCCAACGTAAAAGCTGTTAAAGCGGAAATAATAATAGTTGAAATTATAGCTATAATAAATATAATCACATATTTTCTTTTTATATCTTTGAACATAAATAAGCACCTCAAATTATAAATTTATATATATAGGTTTGTCATTAATAATTATAATATGCAGATTTTTTAAAGTGTTTATTTTGGGCTATAGAATATAAAAATTTAATAAAAAACCTTAATTTACAAAAATTTAAGAAATATATGTTTATTTTTTGTAAAAATAATGTTATAATTCACATGGGTATAATTTATCATGATTTAAGTTTAATTTGTTTTTTTAAAAGGAGGAAAATATTTTAAATGAGAAAAAAGGATATTAATAAGTATTTAAATGAAAATGATAGTAAAAAAAATATTGGAGCTATGATAGCGTCAAAAAGTGCAGGTGCATTTTTTAGCAGTATTGGTAAAATGTTATTTACTATGCTATTAATTTTAATAGTGTCAGGTTTTATTGTAGGTGTTTCAGTTGTAGTTTACTTTTTCCAACTATTAAGCCAACCTACAGGTATAGATTTAAATGCTACAAAAATGCAACTTACAAGCGTTATTTATGTAAATGACGAAGAGGGAAACCCTGTAGAATATCAAAAACTGTATAGCATAGAAGATAGAACATGGGTGGAGTTTGACCAAATCCCAAAAAATATGAAAAATGCAATTATAGCAATTGAGGATAAAAGGTTTTATGATCATCAAGGTGTTGACTTAACACGTACAGTAGGTGCAGTTATAAGCTTGCTTTCAGGGTCTGATAGTTACGGTGGTTCAACACTTACACAACAGCTTATAAAAAATATCACTGGTGAAAATGATATAAGCATTAACAGAAAGCTTGAAGAAATTTTTAGAGCGATAAACCTTGAAAGAGAATATACAAAAGATATTATCTTAGAGGCATACTTAAATATAGTAAACTTTGGTAGTGGTGCAAGTGGTGTTCAAAGTGCGGCACAACTATATTTTGGTAAAGATATTGGGGATTGTACTATAGCACAGTGTGCGGCAATTGCAGGTATTACACAAAACCCAGCAGCGTATACTCCACTTGAGTATCCAGAAAATAATAAAGAGCGTCGTGAAATTGTAATAAACGAAATGTACGATCAAGAGATGATTTCAAAAGCGGAATATGAAGAAGCTATGGAAGAGTCAGCAAACATGGAGTTTGTAGGATACGTTGAAGACGAAGAAGACGAAGAAGACGACAGCAGCGAAGTGCCAAACTGGTACATTGATATGCTTTATTATGATGTTGTAGAGGATTTAGCAAGAGAATATAACATCAGCGAAGAAACTGCATCTTTAAGAATGTACACAGAGGGATTTAATATTTACAGTGCTATGGACCTTGAGATGCAAGAGTATGCAGAAGATTATGTGCAGTCACTTGACACTCCGTCAGATCCTAACTTGCAAATAGCACTTATGATGATGGAGCCAAATGGTAGAATAATTGCATCAGTAGGCGGTAGAAATGAAAGAGATGCTATGCTTTTATGGGATAGGGCAAATATGTCAACTTTGCAACCTGGTTCATCTATAAAACCAGTTATTTCATATCCGATGGCGGTTGAAAATGACTATTACCACTATTCATCACTTGTAAATGATGAGCCTTTTGAAAACTGGGCGTATTCAAACACATATGGTTGGCAGGAAGGTCCTCAAAATGTTCAAAGAACGTATTATGGACAAATATTATTACCACTTGCGATTGAAAAATCTCTAAACGCATCTACTGCAAGAACTCTTGAACTTGTAGGCGTTAAAAATGCTTATGATCAAGCAGTTAATAAAATGGGATTTAGAAATTTAACTACACAAGATTCTGAAAACTTAGGTGGACTTTCAATAGGTGGCTTAAATGGTGGTGTAACAGTTCGTGAGATGGTAAGTTCATATCAATATCTAGGCAATGGCGGTAGATATTACGATAGCTACTCTTACTACTATGTAACAGACCAAAAAGGTAATGTTATTCTTGATAATAGAGAAACAATTCCAATTCAAGCATATTCAGAAGATACAGCTACAGTTATGAATAGACTACTAAATTACAACGTTAATAACTCAGTTAGTACAAATGCTGGAAGTACTAGAATTAGCGGTTGGGATATTATAGGTAAAACAGGTACAACAGATGACGGCAAAGACCACTGGTTTGTAGGTTTATCACCATATGCAGTTTGTGGCGTGTGGGTAGGTTATGATACACCGTCCAAAATCTATGGCAGTGCTTATGTATCAGAAGCTACATTTAAAAATTTAATGACAGAATATTTAGAAGATAAAGAGCATAAAGAATATCCGCTTTCTCCTACAGTTACGGAACATTATTTTTGTACACATACAGGGCTTTTAGCTACAGAAAGTTGCCCTAGTACTCAACTTGGATATTATAAAGAGAGTAATACGCCTGAGTATTGTTACGGTTATCACGGTGGGTGGGATACAACACCGCCAGAAGATGTAACACAAGCACCGACAATTTATGAAGAACCTACAAGTGGAGATACTCAAGGAGAAGAGCCTACAACAGCTCAAACAACGCCAGAAACTCAAGCACCTACAGATCCAGTTACAGAAGTTACAGATCCTATTGTGCCTGAAACTACAGATCCAGTTGTATAGCAAACGTAATTTTAAGTAAAAATAATATAATTTTAAGAGGTGTCAAATGGTACAGATAGCATTATTAGGACATGGTGTAGTTGGCAGTGGTGTCGCACAAATAATACTAACTCACACTGAAAGTTTAAAGAAAAGAGCGGGCAAAGAAATAAACTTAAAATATATTCTTGATTTAAGAGAATTTCCAGAAAGTCCATTTGCAGATAGATTTACAAAAGACTTTAACGACATTGTAAACGATGATGAAGTAAAAGTAGTAGTTGAAGTTTTAGGCGGACTAAATCCTGCATATAATTTTGTAAAAGAATGTTTGCTAAAAGGTAAAAGCGTTGTTACTTCTAATAAAGAATTAGTAGCTGCAAAAGGAGCAGAACTTTTACAAATTGCAAAAGATAAAAATGTAAATTTTCTATTTGAAGCAAGCGTTGGTGGCGGTATTCCTATTATAAGACCAATAAGCCAATGCTTAGCTGCAAATGAAGTATACGAAATAGCAGGAATTTTAAACGGTACTACAAACTTTATTTTAACTAAAATGATTAATGAAAAAATGGAGTTTTCAAAAGCATTAACTCTTGCTCAAGAGCTTGGATATGCAGAAAAAGACCCTACAGCAGACGTTGAGGGTCACGACGCTATAAGAAAAATTTGTATACTTGCATCTTTAACTTTTGGTAGACACGTTTACCCTGAAAACTTATATACAAAAGGTATAAGTCAAATTACTTTGGAAGACGTTGCTTATGCAAATGTTTGGGGTGGCGTTATAAAGCTAATTGGTAAAGTTAAAGTTTTAGAAGACGGCAAGCTAGATATATTTGTGTCACCAATGTTTGTAAGTAATGAAAGTCAACTTTCAAGTGTTAATGACGTATTTAATGGTATACTTGTAAGAGGTGACTCAACAGGTGATGTAGTATTTTACGGTAAAGGTGCTGGTAAAATGCCAACTGCAAGTGCCGTTGTAGCCGATGTAATAGACTGCGTTAAACATATGCAAAAGAGAAAAGATGTTTACTGGGCAGATAGTGATAATAGTTTTGTTATCGATAATAAATACAGCAAAACAAAAATGTATGTAAGATGTTTAGTAAATGATAAAGAAAAAGATGTAAAAACTATTAATGAAATTTTTGGTGATGTAACTTACTTATCACGAAAAGGCGAAAAAAGTAACGAAATTGCATTTGCAACTAACGAAGAAATAGAATTTGGACTATTTGAAGAAAAAATTAATAGCCTAAAAGAAAAAAATATTGAAGTTGTGACATATATTAGAATTGGAGATATTTAATTAATGCGTAATTCGTAATTCGCAATGAAAAGACAAATGAATAATTCGTAATTAAAAGGCAGAAGCAGATACTATAAGAATAAACGACCTTTATAAATTAAAAAATCCGTAAGGATTTTCACATTCACTATTCACTTTTCACTCTTCACTATTAAATATTCACTTTTTAAAATGTATAGTATTTTTTTCTTGACATTTTATTAAAAAAAATATAAAATCTTAAAAGACGGTCGTTTTATCGGCTTTGTTTACATTATATTGGGAGGTACACATTAAATGAGCCTTATTGTTCAAAAATTTGGTGGCAGTTCAGTTGCCAATGCTCAACGTGTTTTTAACGTAGCTAATATTATTACAAACACGTACAAAAAGGGAAATGATGTAGTAGTTGTTGTTTCAGCTCAAGGTGACACAACAGACGACTTAATCGAAAAAGCAAACGAGATTAATCCGCAAGCTTCAAAAAGAGAAAAAGATATGCTTTTATCAGCAGGTGAGCAAATATCTATTTCACTTCTTGCAATGGCTATTGAGAAATTAGGTTTTCCAGTAGTTTCGCTTTTAGGTTGGCAAGCAGGTTTTAAAACTACTTCAACTTACTCAAATGCAAGGATTGAAAAAATAGAAACAACTCGTATTAAAAAGGAACTAGATAAGAAAAATATCGTAATAGTTGCAGGTTTCCAAGGAATAAATAAATACGAAGATGTTACTACTTTAGGTAGAGGTGGCTCAGATACTAGTGCAGTTGCAATTGCTGCTGCTATGAGTGCAGACCTTTGCCAAATATACACAGATGTTGAGGGTGTATATACAGCAGACCCTAGAAAAGTAGAAAATGCAAAAAAATTAGACGAAATTTCATACGATGAAATGTTAGAACTTGCAACACTAGGCGCTCAAGTTCTACATAATAGAAGTGTTGAAATGGCTAAAAAATACAATTTAGAATTAGAAGTACTTTCAAGTTTAACTTGTAAAAGAGGTACTATCGTTAAGGAGGCAGTGACAATGGAAAAAATGCTTATAAGCGGTGTAGCAAAAGATACAGATGTATCAAGAATTTCAGTAACAGGTGTTCCTGATGAACCAGGTTTAGCGTTCAAAATGTTTACAAAATTAGCAGCTAAAGATATCAATGTAGACATAATCTTACAATCAATTGGAAGAAACAATACAAAAGATATTACATTTACAGTTGCTAAAGATAAAAGCGAAGATACAGTAGCTATAGTAAAAAAATATATTGAAAACGTTGGCGGAGAAGATGTACTTGTTGACAATGAAGTTGCAAAAATTTCAATTGTTGGTGCTGGTATGGAAACTCACGCAGGGGTTGCATCTAAAATGTTTGAGGCTTTATATGAAAGTCAAATAAATATTCAAATGATTTCAACTAGTGAAATTAAAGTTTCTGTTTTAATTGATATTGAAAGTGCAAATAAAGCAGTTAGTGCTATCCACGCTAAATTTTTTGGTAACGAATAATTTTATTTAAATTTTAAAAGCTCCATTCGTCTTTTGACGGGTGGAGCGTTTTGAAAATACAATGCAGATTATAATTAAATGAAATAAATATTAAATAATTAAAATTTATGATGAGGTGGATATCAAAAATGGCAGATTATAAAGCAATGTATTACTACTTAGCAGGACGAATGGCTACAACAGTTGAAACACTTGAAGCTACTACAAATGCATTAGTTACAATAACGCAGAATTTAAAAAGTGCAACACTTACAACCGAGGAAATGTTTAATGCTCAGGAAGAAGAAGTGATAAACATTATAGAAAATAAAACGGACGCAAAAAAATCTGAAGAGTAATAGTATTTGGAGGTAAACCATGGATTTAGACGGTAACATGATTGAAGAAATAAAATTTATTATTTATTCTGCACGTGAAAGTGTTTACAAGTCGGCTAACAATGCAATGGTTTTAGCTTACTTTCAAATAGGAAAAGCGATAGTTGAAAAGCAAGAAGGTAATAAAAAGGCGGAGTATGGAACAAAGCTAATAAAAAATCTATCAGAAAGTTTAAGTGAAGAGTTTGGAAAAGGATTTACTCAAGCCAATTTAAAAAATATGAGACAATTCTATTTAAGATTTAAAGATGGCTACGCACTGCGTAGCGAATTATCGTGGACTCATTATAGACTTTTAATGAGGATAGAAAATGAAAATGCACTTCGATTTTATGAAGATGAGTGCATAAAATCTAATTGGAGTACTAGGCAATTAGAAAGGCAAATTAATACTTGTTTTTATGAAAGATTAATCTCTAGTCAAAATAAAGAAGAAGTTAAAAACGAAATATTTAAAACGGAGCCTTGCAAAAGAAAGCCAGAAGATATAATAAGAGATCCATATGTTTTGGAATTTTTAGGATTACCTCAGCAAATAAGCTTTTCGGAAAAAGACTTAGAAAATGCGTTGATAACTCACTTGCAAAAATTTTTACTAGAATTGGGTAGAGGGTTTTCTTTTGTAGCACGACAAAAAAGAATAACGTTTGATGGTAGACATTTTTATATAGATTTGCTATTCTATAATTATATATTGAAATGTTTTGTAATTTTAGATCTTAAAATTGGTGATTTAACACATCAAGATATAGGTCAAATGCAAATGTATGTAAATTATTATGAAAAAGAAATGACACCGCAAGGAGATAACCCTCCTATTGGTATTATACTTTGTGCTGATAAAAGCGAAACATTAGTTAAATATACAATACCGAAAGATAGCAACGTATTTGCTTCAAAATATAAAATATATCTTCCAAGTGAAGATGAACTTAAAAAAGAATTAAAAAAAGAATATGAATTATTAGAAATAGAAAATAGTTTACAAGATAATAAATAGGGGCAAGATAAATGAGCAAATATTTAATAGCAGATTTAATAGTTGAACTCGATCCTCAATATGAATATTTAAAACAACATCAGAAAAATTTTTAATTCAAACAGATGAAAAAGTAGATATTAAAATTATCCCAAATGAGGGAGTGTATGAAAAATACAAAAAACAATATGAACATTTAACAATATCAGATATTGAAAATATGTTTACAAGCAAATGTTTTTCGATTTTTGCACTTGCGTATTCATCAATAATGATACATTCATCAGCTATTGTAGTTGATGGTAATGCATATTTGTTTTCAGCAAATAGTGGTGTAGGCAAAAGTACACACACAAAATTATGGCAAAAATATCTAGGAAATGAAAATACAATAATTTTAAATGATGACAAACCGATTTTAAAATGTTATAATGATAAAATAATAGCATATGGCTCACCATGGGCTGGAAATTCTTTTGAATGTGAAAATATAAAAGCTCCTGTAAAAGGAATTGTTTTTCTAAGTCAAGGTGACAATAATATAGAGCAAATAAGCGATTTCAATTTTATAATGGAAAATCTTCTACAACAAACAATTTATAAATTGAGAGCCGAGCAAAGTAGCGATATGCTAGAAAATTTAAGTAAAATAATTAGCAATGTTCCATTTTACAGTATGTCATGTGATATGACAATTGATGCTGCAAAAATGTCGATTAATAAATTAATAAAATAAAGGACGGTTTTAAAATGAAAATTAAAGAAAATTTCTTACTAAAAAAAGTAGCAGATAATTACGTAGTAGTTCCAGTAGGTAGTGCGTGTGTAGACTTTAACGGAATGATAACATTAAACGAAACAAGTGCGTTTCTATGGGAAGAAATGAAAGAAGATGTAACAGAGGAATATTTAGTTAAAAGAGTTTTAGAAGTATATGATACAGACGAACAAACAGCAAAAAAAGGTGTTGAAATGTTTATAAATAATGCAAAAGAAGCTGATTTAATTGAAAACTAAAAAAGTAAAAATGGCGGATTTATATCCAATAATGGCAGAATCTCTAAAACAAGGTAACGAAGTAAAAATTATAGCAACAGGTTTTAGTATGAAACCAATGCTCAGAGATAGTATAGATACAATTACACTTGAAAAGCAAACAGGAAATTTAAAAAAATATGATTTACCACTATATAGAAGAAAAGATGGTACTTTTGTTTTGCATAGAGTTATAAAAGCCGAAAATGATAAATATATTATGTGCGGTGATAATCAAGTAATGCTTGAGTATGGTATTACAAACGAAAATATAGTAGGTATCACAAAATCATTTACAAGAAGCGGTAAAGAATATTGTGCAACAAATAAAGCATATAAATTTTACTGTGTTATATGGGTAAAGTCTATTTGGGTTCGCAAAAAATACAGAGGGCTTAAAAGAAGAATAAAAACATTATTTAAAAAGTAAGGTGTAAACGATGTTGCACAATGAAGAAGTAGTAAGATTTCCAATAAAATGGATAATAAAAAATTCAAAAAAACAAATGGCAAGCATAATATTTGTTTCAGTTTTATATATGATTTTAGCAGGCGTTGGAGTGTATTCGGCTTTAATTGCTAAAGGCGTTATTGACAGTGCAACTACAGGTGACGGTGACGGCGTTATCCTATATGGCTCGCTATATGCAGGTATTATAATATTTAACCTACTTTTAGGTATAATTACAAAAAATCTCTATTTTTTAATTGATGCAAAATTAACGCTACACTTTAGAAAAAAAATATTTGAATTAATTCTTAAAAAAGATTATTTCAAAATATCATCGTTTCATAGTGGTGAACTACTAAACAGAATTACAAATGATGTGTTTGTAATAATAGATGCAATTGTATCTGTTTTACCAACACTTACATATGTTTCGTCTAAAATAATAGGTGTTCTTGTAATTTTAATTTCAATAGACTATATGTTTGCATTGGTCTTTGTAGTTGGTGGTGCATTTATGGTGCTTGTAACTCATTTTTTAAGAAAAAGAATGAAAGCATTACATAAAAAAATACAAGAAACTGAGGGAGCAACACGCTCATTTATGCAAGAAATTATAGCAGGTCTTCTAATGGTAAAAGTTTTTGATGCAAAAGAGATAGTATCGCAAAAAGCTCAAGACTTGCAAATGGAAAATTTTAAAGTAAAAAGAAAAAGAAATATTATATCTGTAATATCTAATACTAGTTTCAGCTTTGTTTTTTCTGCAGGCTACTTGTATGGATTATTATGGGGTGCGTTCAATATAGTTGAAGGAGTAATAACTTTTGGTACTTTAACGGCTATTTTGTCGCTTGTAAGTCAAATTCAAGCTCCAATATCAAGCCTTTCAAACATAGTGCCAAAATATTATGCGGCAGTTGGAAGTGCTGAAAGATTAATGGATATTGAAAGCATGGAAAATGACATGATAATCAATGAGTCTAAAGTTGACGCTTATGAGCTGTATGAAAATTTAGACGCAGTAATTTTTGATGATATTTCTTTTAAATATGATAGAGAAATTATACTTAAAAATACCGAATTAAAAATTAACAAAGGTGATTTCCTTGTAATTATGGGTATCTCAGGTATAGGAAAAAGCACGCTTACAAAGCTACTTATGGGTGTATATCCTACAAATAGTGGGCAAATATACTTTCAAAAGAAAAATGGAGAAAAAGTATTTGCAGACAAAAGAATAAGAAAGCTCTATGCATACGTTCCACAAGGGAATTTTCTAATTTCAGGTACAATTAGGGATAATTTAGCTTTTGTATGCCCAAATGCAACAGATGAAGAAATTAACAGAGCGATAGACCTTAGCTGTGCAAGAAATTTTGTAGATGAATTGCCACAGGGTTTGCAAACTGTTATAGGTGAAAGAGGACAAGGTTTATCAGAGGGACAAGTGCAAAGAGTTGCAATTGCAAGAGCGTTGCTTACAGATGCACCAATTTTAATACTTGACGAAGCAACGTCCGCTTTAGATGAAAATACAGAAAAACAAGTATTAGAAAATATAAAAAGTTTAAACAATAAGACTTGCGTAATAATTTCGCATAAAAAAGCTGCCGAAAGTGTATGTAATAGACATATAAAAATAATAGGTGGCAAAATAGTAGAATGGAATGTTGAAAGTGGAAAACCAAAAAATTGATTTTTACAAGGAATACAAATTTTTACTAACGCTAGTTTCATCAGTTATTAACAATAAGCAAATAGAAAAAGCACCTGATCATATAAATTGGCAGGTGCTTTATAAAATTGCACTCGAATGTAAGTTACAAGCGTACTTATACTATGGAGTTTTAAAAATTAAAGACTTTGAACTAGAGAAAAAGGTTAATGAATCTTATTTTGTAATACTTCAAAACGCAATTGAAAGAGTAGAAAGACAAAATAAATTAATAAATGATTTAAGGGAAATTTGCAATAATAATGAAATTAAATATATCTTGTTAAAAGGCAGTCAAGCTAAAAAATATTATCCACAAGATGAATTAAGGTATATGACAGATGTTGATATCTTAATAGAAGAGAAAAGTGTGGAGTTAATGCATCAAAAATTGATTGAAAATGGTTACAAATTAACAGAAGAAAGCGAGTGCGAAAAAACTTATATCAACAAATACAACGTTTATGTAGAAGTTCATAAGCGTATTTTTGCATATAGTAATAAAAATAATTTCCTATTTGATAACGTATGGGAAAAAGCAATAAAAACAAAAGATTACAAATTTGAATTTGAAATGGATATAAAACATCTATATCTTTATTTAATGCTACACTGTTTAAAACATTTTTGCGTTGGTGGATTTTCAGCAAGAATGATTTTAGATTTTTATGTTTTAAATAAATTTGCAATATCTAAAGATGAAAGAAAAGAATTAGAAAGCATTTTCAAACAAATTGAAATTTATAATTTTGCACTTAAAATAGAAAATATATCAAATAAATGGTATGCAAAATTAGACGGACTAGAAGAAACACAACTTGAAAAATACATTATAAGTAACGAAAGTATAGGAACGTACAATAATGCCATGTTAGTTCTTGCAATTAATTCACAAAACAAAAAGGGAAAAACTTCAAAAGCTAATTACATCTTAAATATTGTTTTTCCAAAATACGAAAAACTTGCAGGCAAATATGAAAATCTACAAGGGAAAAAATACTTATATCCAATCTATAACAGCATTAATCTGTTTTCAAAAGCAAAAAGCTTTATAAAAAATGGTAAAAAAGTAGTAGCAGTTGAAAGTATGGAGAAAATCAATATAGAAGAACTTCAAAGTATGAAAGAAGTAATAAACGAATTGCAAATTGAAAAATATATAAAAAATGGAGGTTAAATTTATGAAGAATAAAACGGCAGTAATAATAGTTGCTGGTGGGAACTCAACACGTATGGGAGGAACACCTAAACAATTTATACTTATAAATAATAAAGAAGTAATAAAGCACACTCTAGAAAAATTCCAAAATGCAAAATTAATAGATGAAATAATAGTAGTTTGCAGAGAGGAAGACGAAAAGAAAATAAAAGAAATAGCAAACAAAAGTAATATAACAAAAGCAAAAGCCTATGTTTATGGAGGAAAAGAAAGGCAAGACTCTGTAATGAAGGGTGTTAAAGCTATAAGTGAAGATGTAAACTATATAGCAATTCATGACGGAGCAAGACCTCTTATAACAAGTAGCCTTATAGATGAAGTAGTAAAAGAAGCATACGAAAAAAAAGCGTGTGCGTTAGGAGTGCCAGTTAAAGATACAATAAAAATAGTAAATAAAGATTTAGTAATAGAAAAAACATTAAATAGAAATAGTCTAATTGCAATGCAAACACCGCAAGTGTTTTGTAAAAATTTATATTTAAAAGCAGTAAGTAAAATTAAAGATGATGGAAACGAGTATACAGACGATTGTGCAATAGTAGAAAATTACGGTGCAAATGTATATATAGTAAAAGGAAGCTATGAAAATATAAAAATCACAACACCAGAAGATGTGATTGTTGCAGAAAGTATAATAAAAAATGCATAACCTATGTAAGGGCATTCCATATCCGCCCAAAATAAATAAATCAAATATAGGAAAAAGGTGATAAAATGAGAATAGGACATGGATACGACGTACACAAACTAGTAGAAGGCAGAAAATTGATTTTAGGCGGAGAGGAAATACCATTTGAATTAGGACTTTTAGGTCATTCAGATGCAGACGTATTAACTCACGCAATAATGGACGCACTATTAGGAGCAGCCGCACTTAAAGATATAGGATATCATTTCCCAGATACAGATGGACAATTTAAAAACGCCGACAGCTTAAAATTACTTGAATTTGTGTGTAACATGATTTATGAAAAGGGATATTATATAGAAAACATAGATTGCACAGTGATTGCACAGAAACCAAAGCTAAAAAAATATATAGAAAACATGAAAAAAAATATTTCAAAAACTTTAAAAATTGAAGAAGATAGGGTAAATATAAAAGCAACAACAGAAGAAAATCTAGGCTTTACAGGTCGATTAGAGGGAATTTCTGCTCATTGTGTTGTGTTAATCGATAAAAATTGAATAAATATATAATAATATTTGACAAAAAAGTAAAACGAAAAAAAAATCGAAAAAACTTTAAAAAAAGTGTTGACAAAAGGTAAAACATAGTATATAATTAATCT
>CAYJFG010000010.1:0-30393 GCA_964369305.1 uncultured Eubacteriales bacterium | reverse complement strand
ACAAACATCTCAACAAAGTCAGAACCTGAAATTGAGAAAAATGGTACGCCAGCCTCACCTGCAACTGCTCTTGCTAGTAATGTTTTACCTGTACCTGGAGGGCCTACTAATAAAACACCTTTTGGTATTCTTGCCCCAAGTTCATTATATCTTTTTGGACTTTTTAGAAATTCTACAATTTCTTCTAATTCTTCTTTTTCTTCGTCAGCACCTGCTACATCATCAAAAGTAGTTTTACGTTTTTCATCGTTCATATTTTTGATTTTAGCTTTACCAAAGCCCATTTGTTTTGTAGGATCTCCACCCATACCTGTCATTTTACGAAGTATAAACATATAGAATATAACTATTACAACGATAAATAAGATGTTTGGTAGAAGTGCAAAAAACCATGAGTTTTCTGAAGAAGCTGTGTAGTCGTATTTCTCTACATTATCTATATAAGTATATGTTGAATCTGTATGTGTTTCTCGAACTTGTGTTATTTCTTCAATAAATAAAGCTGCTGATGGAACTTTATAAGTGATGATATTAGCAATTTCTTCGCCATTTACGTCTGTTGGGTTTGTAGTATTTTCATCACCAGATGCAGTAGTTGGTGATGTGCTTGAAGATGTACCGTCTACCTCTTCTTTAGTTGGTATAGTATACCCTTCACTCATAGTTATTTCTAAGTCACCTGTGTTTACATCTAAAGCAAATTCTTCAACGTGACCTAACTCAAATGCTTTGATAATATCTGAATAATAATAGCTTTTAGTAGGTGTAGATGTAAATAAAAACATAACTGCCACTACAATAGATATTGCAATTGCTATATAAATAAAAAGACTTTTAAAACTACCTTTCTTCTCCAAAATAAAATCCTCCTTAAGATCAATTTAATTTTCACTTTGTACTACTGTGGCAAAATAATTGATTTTCATATCTCTAAAATAATATTCCATTTCACATTTTACTACAAGTACAATTTTTATTATTTACAAATAAAGTAATGGGATATGCAATTTTTAAAGCGAATAAAAATTCACTTTAATTATTTAACTTTAAGTTATTAATTAAATTTGATTATTACTCTGATTTTAAATAATTTTAACCGACAAAATCTATATCTATAATTAAAACATTTTTTGTATTTGGAGTTACTTTTCCACGCACGCTAACACCTATGTTTTCAATCCAGATAATTTCGCTTTCATGTTCAATTAAAAATATTTTTTCTCTAATCTCTTGAGGAATTTTTTCTTCATTAAATAACTTTTTTAACGACTTTGTAATATTTCTTTTTGATAAAGTAAATTTATCACCTTGTCGCCTATTTCTTAAAATTAAATCAGCCTTTATTATATCATAATCTAGTGCGTTTTTTAATACTTTTTTATCAAAATTTACTAAAATTTCAAATTTCTCTATATCAACAACTTTTAGGGAAATTTGTTTATTAAATTTAATCACTTTGCTATTTATATTCAGTTTTTCGCTAAATATAACGTTATTTTCCTCTTCTTCTATCAGTCTTAACATATTTTGTTTTACTATTATTCTTTTAAAGTTATTGACATCAACTGCACCAAAACCTTTATAAATAACTTTACAAATATCGTTTACTATAGGGTTTGAATATGAGTAAATTTTATTTTCATTCAAAATTTTTATAATTACATTTTTAAGTATCTCTATATGACAATTTTTTAAAACCTTTACATCATAAATACTATATTCCTTTTTACTCTCTTTTATAACTTCATTTACTTGATTATTTATATATTCTTGATTTTCTCTTGCGTTTTCACATAATATATTTATTGATTTTTCTAAATTTGGATTTATCTGTTTAAGCACGCTTAATACATTATGTCTTATATTGTTTCTTGTATAATCATCAGTTAAATTTGTACTATCTGTTACATATTCTAAATTATTTATTTTACAGTAATTTTCTATATCATGACGTGAACATTCAATTATAGGTCTAATGATGTTATCTCTAATTGGTGGTATTCCGCATATACCTTTTATTCCGCTACCACGAGTTATATTATATATTACAGTTTCTGCATTATCTGTAGAAGTATGTGCTGTTGCTATTTTTATATTTTTATATTCTTTGCATATACTTTTAAAAAAGTCATATCTTATATTTCTTGCACATAATTCTACACTTATATTTTCTTGTTTTGCTATTTTTTCTACATCTACATCTAGCAATTTAAAATCAATATTTAAGCTTTTTGAAAAATCTCTTGCAAATATTTCATCTCTTTTTGCTTCTTGCCCTCTTAAATTATGATTTATATGAGCTGATACTATTTTAAAATTATATTCGCTTTGTATTGAATGTAAAAAGTGTAGTAGTGCCGTTGAGTCTGCCCCACCTGAAAAACCTACCACTACTACCTCTACATTTTCAAACATTTTATATTTATTTACAGTATTTAAAGCTTTATTCTTCATGCAAATTCTCCACAGAAGTAAAACGTGTAAATTCACCTTGCCAATGCATTTTTACATCACCTGTTTCGCCGTGTCTATTTTTTGAAACTATACATACGCTACTGTTTTGATCTATATCTTCATCTGTTTGCGTATTTTTTCCGTAAGCTTCTCTATATAAAAACATAACGATGTCGGCGTCTTGCTCAATAGAACCTGAGTCCCTTAAATCTGATAATTGCGGTCTATGGTCTGCCCTTTGCTCAACTGCACGAGATAATTGCGAAAGTGTTATAACTGGAACATCAAGCTCTTTTGCCATAATTTTTAAACTTCTTGTAATATCTGCAATTTCTTGTACTCTGTTGTCAATTCTTCTAGCAGAGTTCATAAGTTGCAAATAGTCAATTACTACTAAATCTACATTTTCACCAAGTCTTCTTAATTTGGCTTTCATCGTTGGTACTGTAACGTTTGGTGTATCATCAATATACATTTTTGTACTTGATAAAATATCGCAAGCTTCTATTAAACGAACCCATTCATCACCATTCAATTTACCTGTTTTTAGTTTAGTACTTTCAATTAACGCTTCTGTAGATAAAAGACGTGAAACTAATTGCTCGTTTGACATTTCAAGAGAGAAAAACGCTACAACTTTTTTTGATTGCACCGCTACACTTCTTGCAATATTTAATGCAAAACTTGTTTTACCCATACCAGGCCTTGCAGCTAGTAATATTAAGTCGGAACGGTTTAATCCTGTAATTTTTTTGTCAAGCATTGAAATACCTGTTGAAGTTGGTTTCATATTTATATTATCTTCAGAATTTAAAACGTTTAATCTGTTAGAAGTTTCAACTATTACTTCTTTAATATGTCTAAGACCTTCTACGTTTTTACCACTTCTAATATTGTAAATCCTTTGTTCTGCACTGTCTATTAAGTCGTTTACGTCGTATTCGCCTGTTGTTGCATCGTCAATTATACTTCTTGCAGCCATTATAAGAGATCTTACCTCATATTTTTCTCGTATAATATTTGCATAAGCTTCTACATTTGCAGTCTTTAGCTGATATTCAACTAATTGCAGTAGATAATTTTTCATACTTCCACTATCACCGCCACTTTGAGCTTTTAAGTACTCATTTACAGTGATAAAGTCTACAGCTTTACTTTTTGTGTATAAATCATATATTGCACTATATATTAATTTATGATTTTCTAAGTGGAAATACTCTGGCAACCTGATAATATTTACTATTGTATCAAGGCATGACGAATCTAGCAATATAGCCCCGAGTACTGATTGCTCAGCCTCTGGACTATAAGGTAAGTTAAAACCATCATATTCATTTGTGATATTTAATTGTGCCATATCTTTTTTACTCTTCCTTTTAATTATTCATTTGGTAAAACTACTACGTCAAATGTAGCTACTATACCTGTATATAATTTTGCAACACATTTATATGTGCCAAATTGTTTTATGTCATTATCTAGAGTTACTTTTCTTTTGTCAATTTCAACTTTAAATCTATTATTAATTTCATGGCAAACTTCTTTAGTTGTTATTGAACCAAATAATCTTCCGCCACTACCAGCTTTTGCATAAAATTTAAGGCTTTTACCCTCTAATGTATTTTTAATTTCTAAAGCCTTATTTTTTTCTGTTTCAACTTTAAAGTTTTTTGCATCATTTGCATTTTTAACTTCATTCATTGCTTGTGCATCAGCTATTTTTGCAATATTTCTAGGAAAAAGAAAATTTCTTGCGTATCCATCAGATACGTTTATAACCTCACCTTTTTTACCGCTTCCTTTTACATCTTGTAATAATACAACTTTCACTTAAAACACTCCTTTAAATATTTATCTCACTTATAATTTTTATAAGCTTTTCTCTTGCTTGTTCTATTGTACAATCGTCTATTTGAGCCCCTGCCATCGTTTGATGACCTCCGCCGCCTAAACTCTCCATTATAACTTGAACATTAATATCACCTAGTGAACGTGCCGAAATATTAATATTTCCATTTTCACTATACATAACAAACGATGCTTTTATATCTTGTAAACTCAATAATTCATCTGCCGCTTGGGCTGCAGTTACTCTCATATCTGCAATTGAATTATCAGTATACGAGGCTATGGCACAACTGTTATATGTTTCTGCCGAGGATACTAATTGATATTTAGTTTTATATACATCTATTGTATTTGTAAACATTCTTTTTACTTCTACAGTATCTGCACCTTTACTTTTTAAGTATGCTGCCGCCTCAAATGTTTTTACACTTGTTTTAAGTACAAAGTTTTTTGTATCAAGCATAATACCTGAAAGAAGTGCGTGTGCCTCAAATTTAGAAATTGTAGCATTAATACCCATATATTTTATAAGACCTACTATCATTTCACAAGCTGAAGATGCGTGTGGGCTATGATAAAACAATTGTGCATTAGTAATGTAGTTTGCCATTTTTCTGTGATGGTCTATAACTACTATATTTTTACATTTACTGTAGATGCTCTCGCTTTCCAAAAATGGCGGAATATGTGTATCTACAATTATTAATAGCGTTTTTTCGTTTATGATATCTAACGCTTCTTTTTCGTTTATAAAGATACTTGAGAAACCCTCATTTTCAAAAAGGTCAATAAGTGGTGTAGCTAATGTTTTTTCCTTATTTATAACTATTTGACAAGGTTTATCTAAAATTCTTGTAGTAACACCCCAAATTCCTATAGATGCTCCTACACTGTCTAAGTCAGAATTTTTATGACCCATAACTAAAACGTTACTTGCCTTGTTGATTTCATTTTTTATTTGAAATGTCATTCTTTTTATTCTAGCTTCGTTATTTTTCTCAATTCCTAAATTGCTACCCATTCCATAAAACTTATATTCTTCATCAGATTTAACTACAGCCTGATCACCACCACGACTAAGTGCCATATCTAGTGCATCTAACGCCCTTAATTCATTTTCTTTGTAGCTTTCGCCTTTAACGCCAATACCAATTGACATTGTTACTTTAAAATCTTGATTATCTTTTAATTGTTTTACTTCTTCAAGAATAGATAGTTTTTCCTCTAAAATTTGTAAATATTCTTTATTTTGTAATATCACTACATAACGATTATTTGAAACTTTAGAGAACATTCCGTTATATTTCAACGCCCATTTTTTAATATGATTTTCAGCCGTTAATATAACATAATCTCCGCCATCATCTCTATTTAGTTTTTCTATTTCATCTCTATTATCTATAACTGCTGTTAAGATTACTGGTTTTGCATCTTCATAACTTTTCTCTACACCTTTGTAATATGTAATATCTTTGTAGTATAAAATTGTGCATTTATCAGTTCTTGATGAAAAAACTATATACTTTTTATCTTCGTAAGAAATTTCAAAGCTTTTTTCTTTCCTAATTTCTTGATATTCCATTCCATTTACAAAAGTTTTTATGGAGTGTCCCACAACATTTATTTTGTTTGCAACTTCGTTTTCAAATAAAGAATTGTACCATACAATATCGCAATTGTTTCCAACTACTACTACTGGAATAGAAAAAGCATTTAAGTATTCTTCATTTAGATTATAAGTTTTTTCTACCGTTCTACTAATAATGCTACTTATATATTTATTAAATCTTAAGTTACCTAAGACTACCAGACCAGTTGAGATTACAGCAAATATAATTTCAATTAAGAATATATTAAAATCATAATAAAGAGAGATGAAAGCCATGGTAAAAACAACGGCAGAATATATATATATAAATGGAGAAACAACCCATATTTTTCTACTGTTTTTTTTCATGCCTCTCACCTCCAAATTAATTTAAATATCCATGATTATTGGTAAAATCATTGGTGTTCTTCTTGTTTTTTCGTATATCAACCTTGAAATATCATCTTTAAGTCTATTTTTTATTACATTCCATTCAAGGATATTTTCATCTTGGCAACCGTCTAATGTATGTCTAGCTTTTTTTCTTATTAAATCCATAAGCCCCTCAGATTCACGTACATATACAAACCCTCTTGAAACTATATCAGGACCTGCCACTATATGCCCATCGTATGCATCTAAAGACATTACTACGATTATTAAGCCGTCTTGACCTAAATGTTTTCTATCTCTTAAAACAATACTTCCAACGTCGCCTACACCTAATCCATCAACAAATACTTTGCCAGCCTCTACAGATGCACATTGTGTAAGTTTGCCGTCGCTTATTTCTATAACATTGCCAACATCGCCTATAAATACATTTTTATGCGACATTCCCATGCTTTGTGCTAAATCGGCGTGTTTTCTCAAATGTTTTTGTTGCCCATGCACTGGTATAAAAAATTCTGGTTTTACAAGCGAATGTACAATTTTTAATTCTTCTTGGCAAGCATGACCAGATACGTGAACATCATACATTGATTCATAAACTACTTGGCAACCACGTTTCATAAGTTCATCGATTACATTGCCTACAGTCTTTTCATTTCCAGGGATTGGGTTTGCAGAAATAATTATAAAGTCGCCTACTCCAACTTCTACTTTTCGATGCTCTGAATTTGCCATTCTTGTTAGTGCTGACATAGGCTCGCCTTGGCTACCTGTAGTTACAAGCACTACTTTTTCTGCTGGATATTTGTTTAGTAAGTCAAGGTCTATTATTACACCTTCTGGCACTTTTAAATATCCTAATTCAACGGCAACAGTCATGTAGTTTATCATACTTCTACCTGAAAAAGCTACTTTTCTTCCGTATTTTTCAGCACAAGAAATTATTTGTTGAACACGGCTTATATTTGAAGCAAATGTTGCTATTATTATACGGTTACTTTCTGCTCTTTTAAATAAATGCTCAAAAGACTCTGCAACTTTCTTTTCTGTCATTGTGTATCCTGGTCTTTCAGCATTTGTAGAGTCAGCAAAAAAGGCTAAAACGCCCTCTTGTCCTAAGCTTGCAAACTTTGCTAAGTCCGCCATGTCACCACTTGTAGGTGTGAAATCTATTTTAAAGTCACCAGTGTGAACTAAAGTACCTGCTTTAGAACGTATCGCAACTGCCACTGCGTCTGGTATTGAATGGTTTACTCTTATAAACTCAACACTCATACCACCTAATTTAATTATGTCGCCAGCTTTTACTACATTTAATTTTGTTCTGTTAAGTAGATTGTGTTCTTTTAATTTATTACCTATTAACCCTAAAGTAAGTGCTGTTCCATAAATTGGGAAACTAACTTTTTTTAGAAGATATGGAAGTGAACCTATATGGTCTTCGTGTCCGTGAGTTATAACTATACCTTTAATTTTATCTTTATTTTCTTCGATAAATGTAAAATCTGGTATTACTAAATCTACGCCTAACATTTCACCATCTGGGAACGCCATACCACAGTCGAGTATAAACATTTCTTCTTCATGTTCAAAAACTGTTATGTTTTTTCCTATTTCATTAAGTCCACCTAAAAAATAAACTTTATATTTTGAATTTGATTTTCTATTTTTATAATCTTTTCTCACTGTTTTTACATTATTTTTATTCAGTTTATTATCTGAAACATTATTAAAAACAATATTTTTCATTTTATTATCAGCAGCTTTAACTGGAAATTTACCTTTTTTATTTTGAGTTTTTTGCCTATTTTGATTTAAATTATTTTTTCTTTGACCTGTATTTGATGTGCTTTTATTATTTTTTGATACCACAAACAAACCTCCATTAATTATTATTATATAACGAACAATGCTACAAAAACAGTACATTAGAGTACACAAAAAATTTTATAACGAAAAATAAAAAACAAAAATACAACGTATAAACAATATACGTTTTACGTTAATTATCTAAAACGGTTTAGGTAATTAAAAATTTTAAATTCTTTTTTGTGTAACCTTACGCACAAGCTATTTATTAAAATATATTATATCCTTAAGTATTTTCACGAACAATAATTGATAAATAAAAGTATAACTATAAAATCCGAACATTCACGTTAATACTATTTTATCTTTATAGGACGATTATGTCAAGTACATATGCAAAAAGTTACAATTTATACTTATTATAATATGGATTTTCATTACAAAGTCAGTTAATTTTTCAAATATTTTATTTACATATATTATAAGTATAACGTTTTTAGAAAAAGTTATACAATTATTTTCACTGTTAAGTACATTTAATTTTGCGTTAAATTTGTTTTATACCGAAAAATAAAAACCTCTTGAGAAGCCTTGCACTAATCAAGAGGTTTTTATCATTTTTAAAAAAGAGAGGTTCTATATCAACCTTAATTATTTACCGTAGTAAACTTTTAGATACATATCTTTAATTTCTGACATTAGAGGTAGACGAGGGTTTGCACCTGTGCATTGATCGTCAAATGCATTTTCTACCATTTCATCAAGAGTAGCTAAGAAATCTTCTTCCTTAACACCATATTCAGCAATGCTATTTTTTATACCAATTTTTGCTTTTAAATCATCTATTAATTTAATGAAGTTTTCTAGTGTTTCTTCATCTGTTTTACCAAATACACCGCAGAAATTAGCACACTCAGCGTATCTTGCTAAACAGTTAGGGTATTTGTATTGTGAGAATGCACCCATTTTTTTAGGAGTAGCACTTGCGTTAAATCTCATAACTTCTGTGATTAATAAAGCATTAGCAACACCATGTGGTAAGTGGTGGTAAGCACCTAATTTATGTGCCATTGAGTGACAAACACCTAAGAAAGCATTAGCAAACGCCATACCAGCTAGAGTAGATGCGTCAGCCATTTTCTCACGAGCTTCTGCATTTGTACCATCTTCATAAGCTACTGGTAGGTAGTTGAAAATGTTTTTAAGAGCTTTTAAAACAAGACCGTCTGTATAATCTGATGCAAGCATTGATGCATAAGCTTCAAGTGAGTGAGTTAATGCGTCTATACCTGATGCACTAGTTAAGCCTTTAGGTTGTGACATCATGTTGTCTGTATCGATAATTGCCATTGTAGGTAGTAGTTCATAGTCAGCAATTGGGTATTTAACTTGTGTTTTTTCATCTGTAATAACGGCAAAAGGAGTAACCTCTGAACCTGTACCTGATGATGTTGGGATAGCGATAAAGCTTGCTTTTTCACCCATTTTAGGGAAAGAGTAAACTCTTTTACGAATATCCATGAAACGCATTGCCATATCAGCAAAGTTTGCATCTGGATGCTCATATAGAACCCACATAATTTTACCAGCGTCCATAGCAGAACCACCGCCCATAGCGATAATAACGTCTGGTTCAAAGCTTCTCATAGCCTCAGCACCAGCTTTAGCACAAGCAAGTGTTGGGTCTGGCTCAACGTTGTAGAAACAAGTATGTGTAATACCCATTTCGTTTAATTGATCTGTAACTGGTTTAATATAACCATTTTGATATAAGAATGTATCTGTAACGATAAACGCTTTTTTCTTATTCATAACGTTTTTAAGCTCATCAAGAGCAACTGGCATACAGCCTTTTTTGAAGTAAATTTTTTGAGGAGTTCTAAACCAAAGCATATTCTCTCTCCTTTCAGCAACAACCTTAATATTTAATAAATGTTTAACGCCTACGTTTTCAGAAACTGAGTTACCACCCCATGAACCACAACCTAAAGTTAATGATGGTGCAAGGTTGAAGTTGTATAAGTCGCCGATACCACCATGTGAAGATGGAGTATTTACAACTATACGGCAAGCTTTCATTCTATTTTGGAATATTTCTAATTTTTCAGCTTCTAAAGGATTTACATATATTGATGCTGTGTGACCGTAACCACCGTCAGCAACTAGTTGTTCTGCATTGTCTACTGCTTGTGCAAAAGTTTTTGCTTTATACATAGCAAGTACTGGAGATAGTTTTTCGTGTGCAAATTCTTCTGAAATGTCTACAGATTCAACTTCACCGATTAATATTTTTGTATCTTCTGGAACTGAAACGCCTGCAAGAGTTGCAATTGTATGTGCTGTTTGACCAACAATTTTAGCATTTAAAGCACCATTGATAATAATTGTTTTTCTAACTTTTTCTACTTCGTCACCTTTTAAGAAGTAACAACCACGTAAAGCAAATTCTTCTTTAACTGCATCGTATACATTTTCAAGTGCTGTTACTGATTGTTCAGACGCACATATCATACCGTTATCAAATGTTTTTGATAAGATAATTGAGTTTACTGCAAGTTTTATGTCTGCTGTATCATCTATAATTACTGGAGTATTACCAGCACCAACGCCTAAAGCTGGTTTGCCTGAAGAATAAGCAGCTTTAACCATTCCAGGACCGCCAGTAGCAAGGATTGTATCTGCACCTTTCATAACTTCGTTAGTAAGTTCTAGAGATGGTACATCTATCCAACCGATAATATCTTTTGGAGCACCTGCTTTAACTGCTGCTTCTAAAACAATTCTTGATGCTTCGATAGTTGAGTTTTTAGCACGTGGATGTGGGCTTATTATTATAGCATTTCTTGTTTTTAAGCTAATTAATGTTTTGAAAATTGCTGTTGATGTTGGGTTAGTTGTAGGGATAACTGCAGCAATTAAACCTAAAGGTTCAGCTATTTTTTTAGTACCAAATGCTTTGTTTTCTTCTACTACGCCACAAGTTTTTGTATCTTTGTAAGCATTGTAGATATATTCTGATGCATAGTGGTTTTTTGTAACTTTATCTTCTACTATACCCATGCCTGTTTCTGCAACAGCCATTTTTGCAAGAGATATTCTTGCTTTGTTAGCAGCTAAAGCCGCTTGTAAGAATATTTCGTCTACTTGCTCTTGTGAGAAAGTTGCAAATACTTTTTGAGCCTCTCTCATTGCATTCATCTTAGCTTGTAGTGCTTCTACGCTGTCAACTAAATTTGTATTTTCAGCTTGCACAATCTTGTCATTTTTTGCCATAACGTTCTTTCCTCCGTAAATGTTTAAAAGTTTATTTTGTTTCTAATTTAACATAATTTTCTTTCATTGAGTACATTATAAATGTTTGTTAAACTTTTGTCAATATCTATTTTTCATTATTTTTTCGTAAAAATTGCAAAATATTATTCTTTATTTTAAAAATGTTATTAGCAGTATACTTTATTGCTATTATTTATAATTACTTTTCTATTATTTATGCATATTAACTAATTCATAAATATTTTTTCGTCATTTTGCACAAAATAAATGTTTTTACTAGTGCATTTTTCTCAGCTGAACAATGTCTAATTTTGTCTTATTTTATTTTTTAAATAACTTCCCAAAACCCTCTCCCTTTATTTCTCTTGCATCTCCCACTATTATAAACGCTTTTGGATCAATGTTTTTTATAAGCTCATACGTTTTATATACTTCATGGCTTTTTAAGGCACACAGTAGTATTTCGCTTTCTTCATTTGTGTATCCTCCAAATGACTTTATTCGTGTTACACCTCTTGATACATTGTTTAGTATACCCTCTTTAATATCTCCACTTTTCAAAGAAATAATAAACATAAATTTACCTATCTGCAAACTTGCTCCATTTAAAATCAAGTCTAAAACTTTTGCACTTACAAAAACACTTATAAGTGCATAAAGCGGACTTTCTAAATTAGTATATACAAAACCTGAAATTGTAATTATTATTAAGTCTAAAAAAAGCATAGCTGTACCTATTGAAAATGTAGGTTTTTTAAGGCTTATAACTCTTGCAATTATATCACTACCACCTGTGGTTGCATCTCTTATAAAAAACATTCCAAGTCCAACACCTAAAGAAATACCGCCAAAAATAGAAGCAAGCATTTTATCACCAACGTAAATTGGTAAAAATAAAACTGATACATCTATAAAAATTGATACGAGTATTGTAGCTATTATTGTTTTTATTAAAAATTTTTTACCAAGCATTACAACACCTATTATAAGTATAGGTATGTTTAATAGTAACATACTAGTACCTATTGGCAAATTAAAAAGCGAATTTAAAATTATTGCTATACCTGTAACGCCACCTGGCGCTATGTCGTTTGGTGAGATAAATATGTTTATGGCTAATGTATAAAATATTGAGCCTGTCAAAAACAAAACAACATCTAATATTATAGACTTTCTAATTAAAATACTCATATAAAACTCCTTAAAGTTTTTATATGAGTATTATTACCAAAGTTGATATAAATATATTCAATTTTAATTACTTATATGATATTTTACGCATTACTAATTAATTCTCGTATATAAACGTAAAAATCTCTCTAAGTCTTAATATATCATTTTTTAAATATAAATATCCCATTAAAGTTTCAAATCCTGTTGCCATTTTATAGTCAGACACTGACGCATTTCTAGGCGGTTTGCTATGTGCGTTCCTACCTCGCTTATAAATTGTTTCTTCTTCCTCTGTAAGTATAGGTATTAACTTTTTCATCGCCTCAGCCTGATTTTGACAACATACTAATTTAACTTTCCGAGCGTTGATTTTGCCTATTTGACTATCTCCCTCGCACGCAATTTTTTCACGTACCATAAGTTCAAAAACACTATCCCCTACATACGCAAGTGTTAAAGCGTTGTAAAGTTTTAAATCGCAATCATCTCCAATAAGTCTTTCCATGTTATCCCTCTTACTCTACAAAGTCAAAGTCAAGGTCGTATAATGATACGGTGTCGCCCTCATTAATTCCAGCATCTCTAAGTGCATCTATAACACCTGTACTAATAAGCACACGTTGGAAGTATTGCAGTGACTCAAAGTCGTCAAAGTCAACAGTTTTTAAAATGCTTAATAACCATGCACCTTCAACTATATAAACTCCATCTTCTACTCTTATATTTATAGCTTTAGATTTTGGATTGTTTATGTCTGTTAAATCAACCTCGATAGGCTCAATTTCAAAGTTTGTAATAGGTGGTAACTTGCTAAGTTCCTCAAAAACTTTATTCATAAGATCATCTACACCGTAGTTAATCGGTGCCATAATCTCAAAAAATTGATAACCTTGATCTGTTACAAAGTTTTTAAAATCTTCTATTTGTTCGTCAGTTGCAAGGTCGCATTTATTTGCAACTACAATCATAGGTCGTGTAGAAAGTTCTTCATTAAACTTTTTAAGCTCGCTATTGATTATATTAAAATCGTCTTTAGGTTCACGCCCCTCGCTACCTGAAACATCAACTATATGAATTAAAAGTCTGCACCTTTCAACGTGCCTTAAAAATTGATGTCCTAGTCCTACACCTTGGCTTGCATCTTCAATAAGTCCTGGTATATCTGCTATTACAAACGACGAACCCTCTTGAGGTCTTACAACGCCTAGTACTGGTGTTATTGTTGTAAAATGATAATTTGCGATTACTGGTTTTGCTTCGCTTACAACTGATACAAGTGTACTTTTACCTACATTTGGATAGCCTACAAGCCCTACATCTGCAAGTAGTTTTAATTCAAGTTGCACGTCGAACTCTTCACCAGGGATACCAGGTTTTGCAAAACGTGGTGTTTGCCTTGTTGGAGTTGCAAAGTGCATATTTCCATATCCACCTTTACCGCCTCTAGCAACTATTACAGGTTCATCTCCTGAAACGTCAGCCATAACTTTGCCTGATGGTATATGCTTAACTACAGTACCTTTAGGAACTCTTATAATTAAGTCTTCTGCTTTTTTTCCACTTCTTCTATCTGATTTTCCACGCTCACCTTTTGGTGCTACGTATTTTCTTTTATATCTAAAATCAGCAAGAGTTGATATATTTGTATCTGCTAGAAATACAACATTTCCACCATGTCCACCATCTCCGCCATCAGGACCGCCTGCGGCTACATATTTTTCTCTATGAAATGACACAAAGCCATCTCCGCCATCTCCTGCTTTTATATTAATTTTTGCGATATCTACAAACATTTTTACACCTCTTAAAAATCTATCGTACAGTCGTCATATTCATATATTTTTTTCAGACTTTTTAATCCGTCTTTTATTTCATCACGTGAAAAGTCGTGTTCTTCTAAGTATTTATCATCAAACCTATTGATTTGAGTGTAAAAGTCAAGTGCTATTTCTAAATACTCAAGGTCTGGATTTTGATTTATTTTTTCAAAAAGCAAGTTCTCTGCTTTGTTAATTTCTCCATTATTTATAAGTGTTCTAAGTTCAATATATAAATCACCAAATGGAGTATAATTACCGTATTCGTCAATTACTAAATCGTAAACACTTGTTTTTTTATTAAAAATTATTTTTGAAATAAAACGTGTATACTCTTCTATTTGCCTTAAAATCCAATCATGTTGAAACATAATTTTTCACACCTTATTAACTGCATATATTAAAAATGTGGGAACTATCCGTTATATAGTAATAACAGAAAATCGTCCCCACATAAAAATTTTAACAGATTATTTTTTATTGTTCAGCATAAACGCTTACACGTTTGCGGTTTTTACCAACACGCTCAAATGATACTTTACCATCAATTTTTGCAAATAATGTATCGTCTGAACCTCTGCCTACGTTATTTCCTGGGTGGATATGTGTTCCACGTTGTTTTACTAATATGTTACCTGCTAGTACAAATTGACCATCTGCACGTTTAACGCCTAAACGTTTTGACTCAGAGTCACGGCCGTTTTTAGTTGAACCCATACCTTTTTTGTGGGCGAACAATTGTATATTAATTCTAATCATGATAAACCTCCGTATAATTTACATTTAAATATTGTGGATACTGCTCTTCAAGCATACATAAGTGAAGTTTTAAACCTAATAAAATATCTTTACATATTTTAAAATCTTTTTCTTTAATCTCTACTGCTAATAAGGCTTCATCTAATATGATATTAGCATCTACATTTAGTATTTCAGTAATAGTATTTGCAACCATTTGAGAAACTGAACTAACGCTTGCACAAATAATGTCGCTCCCTATTTCGCTATATCCAGAATGACCAGATATCTCATAACCTAAAATACTACCGTGTTTTGTGTTAAAAAAGATAATATTAATCATATTAAATTAAAAACTTTGGATTTCGATTTTTGTATATGGTTGTCTATGACCCATTTTTCTTTTGCTGCTTTTTTTACGTTTGTAAGTAAATACTGTAATTTTTTTAGCTTTACCGCTTTTAACTACTTTACCTGTAACGTTTGCATCTTCAACGTAAGGAGCTCCCACTGTTAGGCTACCATCTTTTGATAATGCTACTACTTTTAAATCAATAATGCTTCCATCTTGTGCGTCCAATTTTTCTACATAAATTGAATCTCCACTTTTAACTTTATACTGTTTTCCACCAGTTTCGATAATTGCGTACATTTCTTGTACCACCTTTTTTAAGACTCGCTATTATTTTTAATCACATTTAAAACGGATATCGGGCGTAAGCTTTTAGGCTCACTTAAAAAAGCCCGTAATATGCGGCTTATATATTTTAACATATGTAGCATGGGTTGTCAACTAAAAAATGCTAAATTTTGATGGTTTTTGAGGTGGCGAGGGTTTCCTAAAATTATATTTTAAAACTCAACCCATTCTGTAGCAACTTCATTAGGTTTTATAACTGATATTTGCCTAATTTGCGGTTTGTTTTTATTAATTGCAAATTCACCACTTTTATATCTATGTATACATATCTCCATAGCTTCGCTTGAATCTTTTGCAGTCACTATAATCTCTTGCACTTTTGTTTCTTCTATTACGATTGTATATGTTTTTTCATTCATCAAAATTAACCTTTCAAAATCTATTAATTATTACTTTTAATTTTATGTCACTAAATATTTTTTCTATATTTTCCATTACCTAAAAATTGTATAAATCCTTTATCACGTAAAATTTGCAATTGTTGGCGAACTTTGGGTCTTATATTATTATTTGCTGGATGTTTTATTGATAATTCATTTTCATAATTATATATATCATTCAAGTTGAATTCAACTGATTTAATTTTATTTATGCAAAGTAATATATCTAAAAGCCACCCTCTTGCAATTAAATTATTAGTTTCTAATTGCTTAATTTTTTGGGTTTGTTCAACAATTATATTTTTATCAACTTCTACTCCATTAGAAATAATTTTAATTTCCCCCTGCTCAGGCACATTTCCAACCATAATATTGCACCCTACCCATCCTGAACGACGTGCCGTATTCGCTAATGGTTTTCGTTGTTCAATAATCTCTGGCGTAAAAAAATATTTTGGTATAAAAATTAAATCATTTATAGTATATGTATTTTTAGAATAAGTTAGATAAAACAAATCTGGATTTTCATTGCTAGTTATTCTATCTATCATTGTTTTATATGCACCATCAGTGATTTTTTCCGCAATACTACCGCTTTTGCTTTTCAATTCATATTGATTATAACAATTAGCACAGTAAAAATCTGCAACTGGTCGATTATTTTCAAAGCTACTTACTTTACTCTTTCCACATCTTGGACAAAACATATTATTCAAAAACCAATTTTCAGTGATTACTCTTATTTTTTGAGAATTATTTTTGTAATTATCACCAATATTCATATTTAACTTTAAATCCATATTATCACCCAAACTTTTATATCACTAAAAACATATCTATGCATTCACTGCCCCATTAACTCCATCATTCTAAATCATCAAACAAAGATAACTGTTTCTCTTTTTCTTCAAGCTGCCACACATAATTAAAAACTTCTTTTTCTGTGAAAAGTATATTATTTTCCTTGCAAAAATCTTTTGTTATTTTCATAAGTTTTCTACTATTAAAGCTACCTATACCATAAGACGCACCATACTTTTTCATATATTCCCTTTTTAAGTTTGGAAAATGTTCATCTAATTTTTTATAGTAATATTCACGGTTTCCATATCTTAGTGTCATACCTAGCCCAAAAGTTATTATCCCTTTAACTCCTGCATCTTTACAATAATTTAAGATACCTTGCAAATTTTCTTCATTATCGTTTATAAACGGTAAAATTGGCGTTATCCAAACTATAGTTGGGATATTTGCTTTTTGCATTTCTTTTAAAATTTCATAGCGTCTTTTTGTTGTGCATACGTTTGGTTCTAATATTTTACATAATTTTTCGTCATACGTTGTAAGCGTCATTTGTACTACACATTTTGTTTTTTCATTTATTTTTTTAAGTAGCTCTATATCTCTTAAAATCAAGTCAGATTTAGTCAAAACAGCCACACCAAAACCATATTTATAAATAAGCTCTAAACTTTTTTTAGTATATTCAAGTTTTCTTTCTAACGGCAAATATGGGTCAGTCATTGCACCTGTTACGATCATGCACTTTTTTCTCTTTTTTGAAAGTTCTTTCTCTATAAGCTCAGTTGCATTTGTTTTAACTTCTATGTCTTCAAAGTCGTATGTTTTGCCGTAAACTTCACTTCTACTATCACAATAAATGCAACCATGCGTGCAACCTCTATAAATATTCATTGTGTTTTTAGGCGATATTATGCTTTTTGATACTATCTCTTTCATCACTTAAACCCCATAATTTTTACTACTTATATTTTACCATTTTACTATACTAGACGTCAATATAAAACTTAGCCATTTTTATCAAACTCAGCTTTCATTTTTTCTAAAGCTTTCTTTTCTATTCTACTTACATAAGACCTTGAAATTTTTAGCTTTTGCGAAACTTCTCTTTGTGTTATTGGAATATTTCCATCAAGCCCATACCTTAAAGATATAACTAACTGTTCTCTTTTAGTTAAAACTTTTTTAATTATACCTCCTAATTTTTCGCTTTTAAATTTTATATCAAGCTTTTCTACAATATCATCTTCAACAGACATAACGTCCATATATGTAAGTGGATTACCTTGTTTATCAGAGTCTATAGCATCGCTTAACGAAACATCTAAAGACGTTTTTTTTGCACTTCTAAAAAACATCAAAATTTCATTTTCTATACAACGTGATGCATAACTTGAAAGCTTAATCTTTTTATCCATATTAAAAGTGTTAATAGCTTTTATAAGTCCGATAGTGCCTATTGAAACTAAGTCTTCTTGGTCATTTATATTTGAGTAGTATTTTTTTATAATGTGAGCTACTAAACGCAAATTATGCTCAACGAGTTTATTTTTTGCATTTTTATCGCCCTCTTTTGCCAAAAGCAAATATTCTTTTTCTTCTTTAGGTGAAAGAGGACGTGGAAAAGCATTTGAACCTGTAACATGAAGAATAAACAATAAGACAAAATCACTAAGTGATGCAAAAATTTCTAAAAACAAAAAATCATCTCCCAAAAAACGTAGTAAAAATCTGTTTAATACTATGTTTTTTAGAAGATGCAATTGCAAGTCCTTTAAAATTTAATTATAAAAAATATGTTTTTTAAGTTTTTGTATAATTATAGTTGAAACAATTATTTTTAAAATATCGCCCAAAATAAATGGAAAAACACAAGCAGTTAAAGCTGGGAGCAATGCAGTATTAGTGCTTACGCAATACCACAATGTGCCAAAAGCATAACATACAATTGTTCCTAAAACAAGTGCCAACACGATAAAATGTACTTTATTTTTTGCAAATTTTAAAATTAAACCTATTGTAAGTGCCGTAAAAAGATATCCTATAATATATCCGCCAGTTGGTCCTAAAAGCGTACCTACACCACTGTTAAATTTTGCAAACACTGGAATACCCACCACACCTAGCAAAATATAAATTGCTACACTTGTTAAGCTTTTTGAAACACTTAATATACCACTACAAATAAAAACTGATATCAAAGCCAAGTTCAAAGGCACTGGAACCATTGGTATAGCAATTTGAGAAAAGACAGCTGTTAGTGCAGCAAAAAAAGATATTAAAACGATGTTAAAAACTTTTGAATTTGTAATTTTGTCATACTTACTTACTTGTTGCATAATAAACCCCTTAAATAATTATAAAAATTTTCTTTAAGGATATTTTACTATATGGCTACACTATTGTCAACCATTATTTTTTACCGAGTTGACAATATGATTTAATTTCTAATTGTTGTTTTCATAAAAGAACTTTAACAATTCAAATCTGTTACTTATAAAAAGTTTTTTGTAAGCATTGTGAATAGTCTTTTTAACTGTCCCCTCACTTATATATAAAGTTTGTGCTATCTCTTTATTACTAAGTCCGTTTTTAATCATTTTTATTATTTCTAGTTCTCTTTGAGTTAAAGTATCTATTAAATTGTCGTTGCCTACAAAATGTTTCGATATTCTTAAAAACATCGTCACTTCATCATTATTTAAAGGCATTATTATCATATCCATAATTAAGTTGCTTTTTCCATCATGAAAGTTGAAGTGCAAATTTTTAAAATCTAATATATCATTTTTAGCTTTTGAGCTAAACCTTGCATTTGAAAAGTCAAATTTATTTTTCTGATTTATCCCCATTGAATTTAACATATGCAAAAATGTTTTTTGAAAAAAGTCAAAAGCAAACAACATCTTTTTATCAACATTGAACATTATATGTTTTTCTTGACCAAACGAAAGCAATTTCTCTTGAATTGAAAAGAAAGTTTCTTTATCCATTTGCGAAAACAGTAAAGTTATATACTTATCTTTATTTGTAGCAGTTGGAACAATTGTAATTAATGTTTTTATTGGCGTATCTTCACAAGTTACAACGTCAAGTAAATGCACCGTTTTCTGCTTATTTATACAGTAATTAAGAATAGATCTGTCTTTATGCAATATACTATTAATATCACTAGCGTATAAATCTTTATCAATTGTTAAATTAAATCTTATTTTTGAATTAGGCAACGGTGAAAAACTTTTAACTAGAAACGAAAAATCATTTTCTTTTTTTATTACTAAAGAGCTTTCCGCTTTGTCAAAAACTAAATCAAGGTTAATATTTTCTTTGATAATTTTGTTTAACAATGACATTGTATCCCCACCACGTTTCATACCAAAAATATATATACTGCTTTTTTCGTTATTACGTATTACTGCTTCAAAGTAGTCTGAATTTCTCACTGTTGTAAGTGGTGTATTTTTACTATATGTAATATTAAAAATCTTTGTAATATTAATACAATAAATTTCAGGGAATAAATCTATAATACAGTCACCTATATTATTAAGGCTTAAATTATAAAGTTCAAGATACGACGAACTACAGCTATTCAAATAAAACCTATTATCTTTTTTATAGTAAAACTGAGCCACATAAACAGCATTATTATTTAATGGCAAGGACGAAAGATATATATTATCCATATCAACACCTCTTTTTGTGATATATTATATACAATATTTTCCTAAAAGTAAATATTATTTCCAATATTTGTTATTTTACTGCTTAAATTGACACTTTAACCTAATTTACATTTTTATATGTAGAAATTCTTGAACTATTTTTAGTTATTTTTTATATCAAAAAGGTATTTTTGCATAAAAACAGCGTAAAATATTCTAACAATTGAATACTATACATTTTTAAAAATATGATGTATAATTATTATAGTTTGTTAAATCATTAACTAAAGGAGGACATTTTAACATGAAAGAGATAATAGCACAAAGAAAAGGTAAAGAAATTTACAAAGAGGATAATAATGTTGTTAAGTTATTTAGCACTGAGTATCCAAAGTCAGACATTTTAAACGAAGCGTTAAACCACTCAAGGGTTGAGGAAACTGGTCTTAATATACCTGCTATAAAAGCAGTTTCTTTAATTGATGGTAAATGGGCAATAACACTTGAATATATAGAAGGTAAAACTTTAGCACAAGTAATGGAAGAAGACCCAGAAAACTTTGATAAATATCTTGAAATGTTTGTTGAACTACAAATTGAGGTGCATGGTAAAAAATCACCTTTATTAAATAAACTAAAAGATAAAATGAACAGAAAAATAAGCTCACTAAAAGACATTGTTAATGCTACTACTAGATATGAGTTACACACACGTTTAGAGTCAATGCCTAAACATAACAAAGTATGCCATGGCGATTTTAACCCAAGTAACATAATTATGGGCGAAGACGGCAAGGCTTATATACTTGACTGGTCACACGCAACACAAGGTAATGCTTCAGCTGACGCTGCAAGAACTTATCTATTATTTGCGTTAAAAGACCCTAGTATTGCAAATAAATATTTAGACTTATTCTGTGACAAAACAAACACTGCAAAACAATATGTACAACAGTGGCTACCAATCGTTGCTGCATCACAAATGGTTAAAGGTGTTGAAGAAGAGATGGAACTTTTATCAACATGGATTAATGTAGTTGATTACGAATAATATAAAATAAAATTATAAATTTAAGAGATATGAGGAAACTTATATCTCTTTTTTTATATAAATTTTGAAAAAACGCTTGACAATATATTGATACTTTGCTATACTCGTATTGTACTAGTTTAACTAATACAACAAAATACAAAAAATGAAAGGAGCATACTTTACATGAAATTAAAAAGATTTTTTAAACGAATGAATAGAGGGATTGCACTGCTTATAATTACAGTTATTGCGTTTTCAGGCTATTTAGTCGTAGACGCAATTGCGTTTGAGGGGCAAAAAGACAGTATAACAGAATTTATAACAACTTATATCGAGGAATTTCCACAGATGAATTTATTACCAGAAGAATATAGGGAGGCTGGTAAAGAAGTATCAGAAGAAGAAGTAGCCGAAGACAAAAAACAAGAAAATTTAGACTTTATTAATTCTTACTGGCTGAAAGTTGAAAATAACAACGGCTATTCATGGGGCGATATTGAGCATATGAAAAATTATGTAATTGACGATCTATACGAAAATCATATTTTAGCACAAACTCAAGGTGTTGTTTTAGAAAGCGAAGCTAATGTTCAATCAGTAACAGATATCAAAAAGCTTTCGTCTAATTCAATACAAACAACAGTAAAATATAGTATTGTTGTTAATGTTATAGGTAATGGTGGATATTATAATGGCGGATACGACGTGCAATATGGCGAATATAATTACGAAATGACAGAAGACGCCGACTTAACAGAAGATAAGTCAATTAAACTTAATATGGAAGCACAATATATTATTACAAATACAAGCGTTGGCTATAAAATAACAAATATACAAAATGCATATTCAACTTATTAATTTATGAAAGGACGGTGTGATTAATGGAAACTATTTTACAAATAAGAAATTTAACTAAATATTTTGGAAATAAAAAAGTTGTTACAGATTTAAACTTAGACTTATACGCTGGTGAAGTATTCGGATTTTTAGGTCCTAACGGAGCTGGTAAAACTACAACTATCAAAATGGTTATGTCTTTACTTTTAAGCGATAACGGAACTGTTTTAATAAATAATTATGACATAAACAAAGACTATGAAAAACGTAGGCGGTATAGTTGAAAATCCTGAAACATATTTACATTTAACTGGTATGCAAAACTTAAAGCAATATGCAAATATGAGAGATGGCGTTACAAAAGAAAGAATAAAAGAAGTAGTAGCTTTAGTAGGACTTGAAAATAGAATAAACGAAAAAGTTAAAAAATATTCGCTAGGTATGAAACAACGTTTAGGGCTTGCTCAAGCACTTTTGCATAATCCAAAATTACTTATTTTAGATGAACCTACTAACGGACTAGACCCTGCTGGAATTAAAGAGCTTAGAGATATTTTTAAGCGTTTAGCACATGAAGAAAAAGTATGTGTTATGGTGTCAAGCCATTTACTTTCGGAAATGGAATTAATGTGCGACCGTGTTGGTATTATATCAAACGGCGTATTAATAGACATAAAAGACATTACACAATTCACTGCACAAAAAGATGATAAAGGCTACAATTACAGTATTAAAGTAGTTGCTGATATAGAAAAATCTATTGAAATTTTAAAAGATAATAACTCTCTAAAAACAGACGAAAATATTTTTACCGTTTCAGTTAAAAATGAAGATGATATATCTCAAATTATAGAAGTTTTAGTATCTAATAAAATTAAAATTCTTGAAGTTGCACTTATAAAGAAAAATTTAGAAGATATCTTTATGGAAGTAACAGAAAGTGGAGGAGGTAAGCAAATTGACTAAATTTATGAAACTTGTAAAAAACGAATATATAAAGAACTTTAAAAAAGTAAGCACATGGGTTATTTTTATATTAGTTTTTTTAATGATTATAGGGTTTGTATCAATTCAAAAAGTAACACAATCATTTGTAAATGATAGTTGGTATCATGATATGTCGCAAGAAGAAATTAAAAATATGTATTCATACGATATTAATTATTATGAAACAGAAAAACCAGAAAACTGGGAAGTAGAAGTTGAAAGGTATACTTATTTTATCGACAATGCTATAGATTATACAGATTGGCGTTTTAGCACCGCTAATCTAATATTTGATAATAAAGGCAATTTAGCACAAAACTTAAGCGATGGTTTTATAACACAACAAGAGTATGACGAAGCGATAAAAAATATTGATGAAACATTAACTGCTATGGCTAATAATGATTATAAATCAGTATTTCAAAGCGAAATTGATAATATCAACAGTAATGAGTTTTTAAGCAAAGAAGAAAAAGAAGCACAAACTTTTTATTATGAATATATGATTGAAAACGATATAAACCCAGAGGACGATACATGGGAGGGAAATTACGCTTTAGAAATTGGATATACAATGTCTGCTATTGCATCGATAGAAAGTAGCACCGGTCAAATTTCAAGCGAAGAAATGGCTCAACTTGCTCAAATGAAAGAAGAATTACTACTTGCACAACACCGTTTAGAAAACAATATTGAACATCTACCAGGCGAAAATATAGAAGACTCAATGGGAGAAATAAGTTTCTGGACAACTCTTCAAGAGTCTACCATGCTTATGACTTTATTAAGCCTTGCTATCATAATAATAGCAGGTGGAATTATAGCAAATGAATTTTCTACAGGCACAATCAAATTTTTACTTATAAACCCTGTTAAACGCTATAAAATATTTTTATCAAAATATTTTATGATTATTTCATTATCATTTATATTAATTTTAATATTCTATATCTTAACAGTAGTTTTATCAGGTATACTCTTTGGTTTTGGCGATATTAGCAATCCATATTTATATGTTCAAGATGGAGCAGTACATGAAGTATCAGGCTTACTATATGTTTTCTGGACATATCTATTAAGCGGTGTAAATTTAATAGTTATGGGTACACTTGCTTTTGCAATTTCTTCATTATTTAGAAATTCAGCTCTGGCTATAGGTCTTTCAGTATTCTTAATGCTTGCTGGTAACGTTTTAGTAATGTTCTTAAAAGTTGCGTTGCAATTAGATTGGTCAAGATTTTTAATATTTGCAAATTTAGATTTAAACGCCGTTGCAAATTCACAAACATTATTTACAGATATGACTATGGGTTTCTCACTTTCTGTAATAGCTGTTCATATGGTTATATTCTTCTTAACAGCGTGGGACGGCTTTATGAGGCGTGATAGTATTTAATTTATTATAAAAAAATCCATATATTTAAAAACGAGATTTACCAGTATTGAGGTAATTCTCGTTTTTATTTTTGGATTGTCGGATTAAGGGAAATATTAACAAGTATTTGCAGAGGAGCATTCCATATGCAATGTCACCAACTTAAGGTTTTATAGTGAAGAGTGAATAGTGAATGTGAAAATCCTTACGGATTTTTTGTTTATAAAGGGCGTTTTTTCTCTGCTGACTGGATACTGCTAACTGGTATCATTTTATCTTTTTTCTTAAGTTCGTGACATTGATTTTATATGCTCCCGTTTTCATCTGTAAATACGTAAATTTCGGGCAAAATGGATTCAATGTCACGAACTTAAGGTTTTTGCTGTTATTTAACGCACATAATATTAGTTTTTGTTGTAGGGGCGGTCATTGGCCGCCCGTGAGCATATACGCAAAATATAAGAAAGCGTTAATATGGGTGAATGTATAGTTCTAATTATTTTCGGGCAAAATGGATTTCACCCCTACTACCTATTTGTGTAATATAAAGAAAATTTTGCTAAATGCGACAGCCCCTTAAATTTCGCTTTTAATTCGTTCGTCTTAAAAATAAATCTATTAAAAACATTAAAGGTCAATAAGGCTAACCATATTAAATTTATACTACTTCTAAAAAAATACAACTTTAAAAATTATAAATTCTTTTAAAATTTTTATCAATCTCATTTATAGTTTTATTTACATTTAGTATAAATTTTGATTTTTAACAAAAAAAATAAAAGGCAGAGTTACACTTAATAACTCTACCTTATATCCGCTTTTTAATATCAATTATGCTTTATTAACATTAACTGCTCTTAATTTACTGCTGTTTTTTGGATCAGCTTCTGTTTCAAAAGTAACTTTGTCACCTTCGTTTAATGTTTTATAACCATCACATACGATTGCTGAGAAGTGTACGAAAACATCTTCACCGCCGTCATCACTAGAAATAAAACCAAAGCCTTTTTCTGAATTAAACCATTTAACTGTACCGTTATTCATAAGTCGGGAACCTCCTTTATATAAATCTGATATACAAATAGTGCGTGACACATAACAAAAACGCATATACCTGTAACTCTTTAACAAGACAAAGACTTACAACAATATGCGAGTTCAATGTAAAGCTCAATTGGATACTATAAGAATTATACAATATTATTTTACTTTTGTCAAACAAAATTTTAAATTTAATAAAAATTTCATACTATATTTTTCTACAAAATATCGCAAATTTTTACAAACCCAAACACTTTTTCACTTAATAATGATGCAATCTGCTGTGGGTCATCGGGCAACAATATAATATGTTGCCCATTGTTTGATAATATGTATGCATCTTCGCCTTTTGATGGATTAGTAATTTTTTGAACTACTGGAATTTGTTCCATACCATTAAAACCTTTTGATAGTACAAGTTTAATATCGTTTTCATCTTCCCTATCAATTCCACCTACTATAAAAATCAAGTCAGAAATATTACAAGCCTCATTAATACAACTACATATCATGTCACTTGAAAAAGCAGGGAATATTGATTTAACTGTCAAGTCGTTAGATTTTAATATGTTTTTTAAAGTTGTTTCGCAATAACTAGTTTTATGTGCCATATAAAATATTATACTACATTCCATTAATTTATATCCTTACTACATTTATATTGTTATTCTTAAACCTTTATGTTGTTTCCTCTGGCTCTGTCGCCGGTGGATCTGTTGCTGGTGGGTTAGTTTCCTCAGGCTCAGTTGCTGGTGGGTCTGTTTCTTCAGGAGCTGTTGTTGGTGGTGTTGTTTCCTCAGGCTCTGTTGTTGGCGGGTCTGTTTCTTCAGGGTCTGTTGCTGGTGGGTCTGTTGCTGGTGGATTAGTTGCTGGTGGGTTTGTAGGCACTGTAACACTAGATGCATATACAGTTACTTTACAACTTGCAGTTAGTCCATTTTCTGTTGTTGCTGTTATTGTTGCACTACCTTTTGCAACCGCTGTTACCTTACCGTTACTATCAACTCTTGCAACACTTGTATTTGAAGATTTCCATGTAATTTTATCTTCTGAAGTATTAGATGGTGATAGAATTGCTTCTAATTGGAACGAGTTTCCATCTTCTACATTATAACTTATCCAGTTAAGCGAAACTCTTGTAGCTTCTTGTGTAACTACAAATTTACAACTGTCTTTTTCACCGTTTTTAGATGTAACTGTTAAAATTGCCTCACCTGGTGCTAAACCTGTTATTACTCCGCCTGCTGAAATGCGTAAAACTTTAGCGTCAGAAGTTGACCATGTAAGTGATTTATTAGTAGTTTCTTTAGGTTCAAACGATGTTTTTAAAGTTATTTGTTCGCCAACTGCAAGTGTTACGCTACTTTCACTTAAAGTAACTTTATCTGGTAGAACTTCGTCGCCTTGAGTTATTATATCGTCTGGTGTTTCTTTTTCGCCATCATCGTTTACTATATCATATAAAGTAAACATTCTTTCTACGCCTTCTAAGTTGCCCTCACCGTCGTACCAGTCTATATCACCGTTTTCAAGTGCATTTGAGAAAGTAACAACTTCTGGTTTATTATATCCATAAGTTTCATAATATACGTCTGGCCATAAAGCATTGTTATTTACAGTAGCCTCGTCAACGTTTACTGTTGGTTCTTCATTTGGTCTTACTTTTCTTGCTACTACTACTGTTCTAAACTCGTCAAACTCGTATGAACAAGTAGAAAGTGTTATTAGTTGGTCGTCTTCATTTACTGTTACTGGAATGTCAAACAAAGAACGCTCTCTTACTAAATGCACGTAATTCATAAATTCAGCATCGCTTGTAAATGAGCCTGTTAGATAATCAAAATATTGACCGTGTTCGTCATGCACATTTGTTTTATATACTGAAATTATTTGATAGTAACCATCGCCTTGAGGTGTATCTAGTTTAATAACTGAATTATCTTTATAATAATCTAAATTTGCATTTAATGTGCCGTACCCCATTAACGCTTGGAACATTCTACCATCTAACATATTATGACCATGCATTATAACATTTTTAGATTCCATGCCCTCATCACTTCTAAAGTCAACAAATATGCTACCATAGCCAGTGTAATTTTTTTCATAATCTGCATATAAATACTCTTGATAATCTATTGTATCATTAGGGCTTTGTAGTACTGGATAATCTATTTTTGTGTCTTCTAGTTGTATCCAACCTACTATGTCATCATTTACTTCTTGCAGTGCGTCCCAATCTCTAGTTATAACTGCAATTACCTCTTTAGTTACAGGGTCTGTAACTTCTATAGGTTCAGTTGTTACTGATAAGTCTTTTAAATCATCAACACCTGAGTCAACTTTATATGGTTCTACAACTAAGAAATTAATTAAAATAACTGCTGTTACTATAAATGTAAGTGTAGCTGTTAAAAATATAGACTTCCTTATAATCTCTTTGTAATTGTCTTTTGAAGATGGTAGTAAGTTTGTAAAGAAACCTCTTTTCTTCACTTCAACTTTCTCATTATAGATAAATTTATATCCATGTTTTTTTAAGCTTTTTTTAGGAATTGGTGCATTATCTCTTACAAAATCAACTGATTTTTCTACCATTTCTACAAAACTTGAAGATAAAGCCGAATTTGGCAACATAATTATCTTTTTATTTTCATAGTAAAAACAATATCCATTTACATTACCTGACAATTTTTCTATAATTCTTAAATTAGCAAACGCTTCATTTTCCTGCGTTGTTTCATTTTCTTTTTTATCATCGCCTATTGTTTTTGTATCTGCCATAAACACTTCGTCGTCCATGTCAAGTACGTTGCGTGTTACATCTTCTAAGTTATCTCTTAAATACTTATTTTCAAACGTTTCTACATTTGCACATAAACCGCATAATGTTTTAAAAATAATATTATCTTCTATTTTTCCGTCATCAAATGAATTTGCTATTACTACTGTGTCAATGTCACTTTCGTTTGAAAAAGAATTTATCAGTGCGTCTAGCAATGTTTTAGATGCACTATCAAGCTGTGTGCATAAAAGCATATTAATATTTCTTTTACTCAGTTTATCAGATATAATTTTAGCGTCATTATCGACACTATCCATTATTTCCTGAGTAGTTCTTATTGAATATAACTCAATATTCATTTAAACATCTCTCCTTTAATATCCTATATAACTTACAGTCGTATTTGTTATTGCTTTTTCTATAAGACTTTCGCAATCCATCTTTTCTTGTGCTTCTATAATACTTTTTAAAACTGGTCGTGTTTTTGGATGTTTTGGAGTAAAAACAGTACAACAATCTTCATATGGTAATATAGATGTTTCAAATGTTCCAATTTTTCTAGCAATTTTAACTATTTCGTCTTTATCCATACCGATAAGTGGTCTAAACACTGGTATGTCACAAGCGTTATTAGTTGTAGCAATTGCATTAATTGTTTGACTAGCCACTTGCCCTAAGCTTTCACCTGTGATTAATGCTAAACATTTATTATTTACTGCTATTTTTTCAGCAATTTGCATCATAAATCTTCTCATAATTAAAGTAAAAAATTCTTCTGGACAATTTTCTCTTATTTCTTCTTGAATTTCAGTAAATTCAACTGTAAACATTTTCAGTCTTCCACTATAACCTGATACAATTTCGAGCAGATCCTCTACTTTTTGATGCGCCCTCTGGCTTGTATAAGGAGGGCTTGCAAAATGTATTGCAGTAAGTTCAATTCCTCTTTTAGCCATCATGTAAGCAGCCACTGGACTATCAATACCACCGCTTATAAGAATAGCGGCTTTTCCTCCTGTACCTACTGGTATTCCGCCTGCACCTTTTAAGGTATTAGACCTTATATATGCCCCAAAATCCCTAATTTCAACTGTAACTGTTACCTCTGGATTATGAACGTCAACAGTTAAATTATTAAATTTGCTCAAAATATACCCACCTAAATCTGCACAAATTTGAGGTGATTTTAAAGTAAATTGCTTATCGGCTCTTTTAGCCTCTACTTTAAATGTTTTACACTCGCTTAACTGCTCAGCTAAATAAGCAACTGCTTTCTCTCTTATATCGTCCATATCTTTTTTAGCAACACAAGCTCTTGCATATGCTACTATTCCAAAAATTTTAGATACATCGTTTGAAACGTCGTCTAAATCTACATTTTCATCTTGTGGAATTAAATATATTGTAGACTGTGCAACCTTTACTTCTATTTGCCCATGATGTGCAATTCTTCTTTTTATATTTTTAATCAAAATATCTTCAAAAGTTCTTTTGTTTAACCCTTTTAAAACCATCTCACCTAATTTTATAAGTAAAATCTCTTCCATTTTTTCAAAGCCTTTCGATAATTTTATACATACTTCATTATATAACAAAACTCGCACTTATTCAAGCATAATTTTTTTATTATAATTTAGTAAATTGTTAAATAATCAATGATAGGTAACACCTAGCTCCAAAAAAATATATTTTT
>CAYJFG010000009.1:0-30838 GCA_964369305.1 uncultured Eubacteriales bacterium | reverse complement strand
TTTATTATTATGCATTTCAACTAATTTTACTTTAATAGTGAAAAAAACAGATAGTCTATTTAGACTATCTGTTTTTTGATTATTTTATTATTTTAAAACTACAGATGTGTACGCAGGTATTGTAAGTGTAGTACCCTCTAGTGTAGCTTGTGCAAACTCATGTGTTCCGTCTTCGTTTTCTGATAGTGGATCTTGTGCTGTTACTTGACCCCTAATTTCAGTATATTCGTAATTTTCGCTTGTAACTTCAACTGTAAATTCTTCATCGCCTAAGTTGTGTAAAACTATTACTGCACTTTCTTCATACTCAAATAAAGCACCTGAAACGTTTCTTTGATCTGTAGAGATTAATTCTGTAATAGTTCCTCTTTGTATTTCTGGGTTTTGAAGTTTTAAAGTTATAAGGTTACTATAATGACGCATTAACGAGCTATCGTCTGCTTGTTGCTCCTCAACGCTCTTTTCTGGGTTTGACTCTAGAACACCCTCTGGAGTAACTCCTGGAGGCGGTTCTGAAACTGTCATATTTCCATCACCCTCAAAAGACCATGGAATTGACGTTCTATAAGATGGGTCAGTTTGGTTTACATTTGTAATACCAACTTCCTCACCATAATATATAAACGAGTTACCTGGAGAAAGCATATATATCGAAGCTGCTAGTTTTGATTTATATGCATCGCTTTTAAAAGCGTTTCCACTTCTTACCATGTCGTGGTTTGATAGGAAAACTGCATCTATAGCATCGTTATATGTGTTTTTTTCGTCGATATATTCATTCCAACCTTGTAGTGATGAGAAGTAAGACCCTGGGTTACCAGAATTTAATGTACTTGCGATTTTACCGCCACTTGAGTTTGAATATGGGAAGTTAAAGAAACTGTCGATACCTGTTTCATAGCCTGCACCAATAAGGCTTGCACCGTCCCAAAGTTCGCCCACCATGTACATATCTTCATCAATACTTTTTGCAGTTTTTGAAAGCCATGTCATAAATTCTTCGCCGTCTGTGTCGCCTGAGTCAAAATACTTAACAGCATCAAGTCTAAAGCCGTCAACTCCCTTTTCGCTCCAGAACTCCATCATATTTGTAATTTCTTCTCTAACATCTGGATTGCTTAATTTAAGTTCAGGCATCATAGGAGTAAAATTACCCTCGTAGATATATGAAGTACCAGGCACGATATGATATGTGCCATTGCTTGATCTTTCGTCTTCATTCATAGGTATGCTATAATATTGTGCATAACCGTCTGTTTTGCCCTCTTGTAGCTCTTCTATAGCACTTAAAAACCATGGGTGTTGTGAAGATGAGTGATTTAGAACTAAATCTATGATAACGTCTATTCCTCTTTTGTCGCACTCTGCAACCATGTTTTCAAAGTCTTCCATTGTGCCGTATTCTTCATGAACTGCATAATAATCTGTTACATCATACTTGTGATATGATGGTGATGGCATAATTGGCATAAACCATATACCGTCTATACCTAAGTCATCGCCACTGTTTGGGTCACCATCGTTTAAGTAGTCTAGTTTTTCAGTTACGCCGTTAAAGTCACCTATTCCGTCGCCGTCTGAGTCTGCAAACGAGTAAACAAAAATTTCATAGTAGTTTCTATAATTATCTGTTGAAGCTACTGCTAATATCTCCTGTGGTTGCTCTTGACAGCTTGCAAGTAACGTCAAGCACATTAATGATGATATAATTAAACATAATATTCTTTTAAGCATAATTTTTCTCCTTTTCTTCTATCAAAAATTTTAAAGTACCATCGATAAAAATTCTTTCGTTCTATGATTTTGCGGATTTGTAAAAATGTCTTCTGGTTTACCTTGTTCAACTATTTTTCCGCCGTCCATAAATAATATTCTAGTTCCAACTTCACGAGCAAACCCCATTTCATGAGTTACAACAACCATTGTCATACCGTCATCTGCAAGCGATTTCATTAAGTTTAAAACCTCGCCAACCATTTCAGGATCTAATGCTGAAGTTGGCTCATCAAATAAAATTACATCTGGATTCATTGCTAACGCTCGGACAATAGCAACCCTTTGTTTTTGTCCACCAGATAACATTGCTGGAAATGCATCTGCTTTATCTGCCAGACCTATTTTTTTTAGTAATTTCCTTGCATTTTCTTCTGCTTCTTCTTTAGTTTGCAATTTTAATGAAACTGGTGTTAATGTTATATTTTTTAAAATTGTTAGATGTGGAAACAAGTTAAAGTGCTGAAACACCATACCCATTTTTTGACGTAACTTGTCAATATTACATTTTGGAGCATTTATTTGTTCGCCCTCAAACCAAATTTCGCCACCTGTTGGAGTTTCAAGCAAATTTAAACAACGTAAAAACGTACTTTTTCCTGAGCCTGATGGTCCAATAATTACTACTTTTTCGCCTTTTGCGATATGTTCATCAATTCCATTTAAAACTTTTAGTTTACCAAAGTCTTTTTGTAAGTTCTTAATGTCTATCACTTTTTGCAAGCCTCCTTTCAAGTTTTGTAACGCCATATTGTAAAATCATTACTATTAAAAGATATATTAAAGCAACTGCAATAAGTGGCATAAATGGGTCAAATGTACGGCTTCTTATTATGTCGCCACCTTTTGTTAAGTCTTGTATAGCTATGTAACCTGAAACTGATGTTTCTTTTAAAAGCACAATAAATTCATTACCTAGAGCTGGCAAAACATTTTTTAACGCTTGTGGTAAAATAATTTTTATCATTGTTTGATTATAGCTTAAACCCAAACTTCTACCAGCTTCCATTTGCCCTTTGTCAATACTCATAATTCCAGAACGGAATATTTCGGCAACGTACGCTGCTGAATTTAAAGCAAATGCAATTACTGCAACTAAAACTTTATCAATATTAACAGACCCAAAAATTACAAAGTAAATTATAAGCAATTGAACTACTACAGGTGTTCCTCTTATAACTGTTAAGTACAATTTACAAATTGCATTTGGGAATTTCATTTTACCTGTTTTATCATGCGTTGACCTTATAATCGCTATAATAAAACCTAAAAGCGTACCAAAAATAACGGCAAAAAAACTAATAACGAGTGTTGTTATTAATCCGTCTACTATATATTTCCATCTGTCATCTTCAATAAAATTAAAATTAAAACTTTGGGCAAGCTGTGTAAGCCATTCAAATATCATATCCAATAAAATCACTTCCTTTATATAAAATAAAAAAGCAAACAGCTAACAGGTTCGACATATTTCAACCCATCTAAAACTGTTTGCTTTAATTCTTTCAATCCATTATTTTTTAACTATTACAACTTGAATACCTTGGCAGTATGTGTCTGTAAAGTCAATTGACTGTAATCTCTCTTCATCAACTGTCAAACCAGCTGCACCAAAATCAGCTTTACCTGTTTGAACAGCTGCTATTATTGAATCAAAGTTCATATCTTCAATTACAAGTTCTTTACCTAGTTTATCGCAAATTGCTCGTGCAAAGTCAACGTCTAGTCCAATAATCTCTCCACCTTCGTGATATTCATATGGAGGGAACTCAGCATTTGTAGCCATTGTTAATGTTCCATCATACTCTATACCTTCTGGTGACTCATAAGGTTTTGAACCCTCTTTACCCTCGATATAGTAATCTAGTAAACCTTGTAATGTACCGTCTTCTTTAAGCTCTGCTATAGTTGAGTTAAATTGATCTTTTAAATCTGTATTATCTTTTGCAATACAAATTGCATAATCTTCTTCAACGTAAGCAGTTTCAAGTATTTCTAAACCTTCATTTTGCTCAACAAATACTTTTGCTGGTTGGTCGTCTATTACAACTGCATCAATTTTACCTGTATTTAAAGCTTGAACAGCGTCAAGGCCTTTGTTAAATCTTTCAAGTTTTGCGTCAACGAAAACGCCATCTTCAATATCTCCAGCTATATAAATATCACCTGTTGTACCTAATTGAACACCAATTGTTTTTCCTGCTAAATCTTCAATAGATTCGATTTTCTCAACTGGCTGTGAAGTACAAGCTCCCATTGTTAAAACTATTATTACTACAAACATACAAATTAAAATCTTTTTCATCTTGTCATACCTTTCTTTTAATAAAATTTAAATTGATAACATAACGTTCATATTTAATACTTAGTTTAGCATATTTTGAATAAAAAATCAAGAAATATTTTAAACTTATATTATCAAGTATGTTTAAGCCGTAACTTTATGAGAAAACATTATCGCCCAAAAAAGCAAGTTATGTAAAACATTAAGTAATACACAACTTGCTAAATAAATTCAACCATAATCTTAATTTTTTTATAATATATAGTTTCTATTCTTTATTAATGATATTTCAAAAATATACCTTACGTAATTAATAAACAATCTATCAACGAAAAATACATAATACTTTTAAAACTTTATAACTGATAACACAATGACCATTATCAATTTATTTTTATATTCATGACATAACATCAAAATGTAGTTTTTTAATTATGCTAAGTTAAAAAAGTAAAATTGCGACGCTTAACTCATATATAAATACTAAATTATATATCAAATGAAAATATACCGAAATACTGATAATAAAGTTCATTTGCTGAGCAGTACATTAAATAAATATATCAAAAATATTTTTACTAATAAAGTTAAATATAAATTCAACTTCAAAACTAACGGTTTAATTTCTACTTACAAATCCATAGATAATTAATTTAAGTTTATAGTAAATAATAAGAAATTTGTTAATATAAGTAAAGTATATCTTTAAATATCAAAAATAACACTTTACAAAGTTACATATTTTAAAATTAAATGAAGTAAAAATATTAAATACCAAAACTCATTTACTGATTATATTAGAAAGTACTAAAGAATTAAATTTTATAATTTAAAAGAACTTTTGTAAAAAGGTAAGATACTGAGTAGAACTGGTTTTGAGAAGTAAAACAATATCTTTAGTTAAATTATTAAAATTAACCTTCTACTAATAAAACCAAAAAGAAGTAAATTAAAAATCTTAATAACAACTGACACTTACTGATATAAAATAAATTCCTAAAATCGCCTACTATGAGAATAATATTAATCTTAATAACTTCAAAATTAAAAAGTTATGTGGGAAAGCTAAATAAACTTTATAAGCTTATAAATTACTACGAATAAAACCAATACTAAATCTCAAAAACTAACTAGTATCAAGAAAAGAAACTTCTTGAAATATCTTGTTTAAAAACGCCTACTATTCAATTTTAAATTGCATCAAGATTATTTTTAATACTAACAAGCCAGATAAACTGTATTTGATTTTTACTTTTATGGTTTTAAAAACTCAATAAAGTATTCTAATCTAATTTTATAGTTGTACTAGTAAATAATATTAACGCCTTTGCTCCGATTGTTTAAAACGAAGCTTTCTAAACTTGCTGGTTCTAGTTCGCCCATCGGACTCAGCTCCTATCATTATATGTAACTTTAAAGAAACAAAGTTGATTATTTGGGGGAAATGTACAATACGGTAATACATCAAATCAATTTAGTATTAAAAAACTTAATCAAATATTCCTTGAGCAAAACTTCCACTCATCAGTTAAATAAAACCATTAAACAAATTTCTCTCAATAACTACTTAAATGCTTTATCTGGGTAGTACTTTTAAGACCAAAAACAAAATCTCTAAAATACTAAACCGAAAATACAACTGAAACTTATTTTAAAATCAAAGCACTCTTGAAGCCTATGGGTAAAACTGAAATAAGTCTAACAAATAACTGTGAATATAAACTGACTACTTACTTGTTTTTTAATTTCTGTGTTCCTTTAAGTTCAACTATATTATAACAAATGTTTAGCAGTTTGTCAACACTTTTTTAAAAACTTTTTAAAAAAAATATACAATTCTTACAACAAATCGATATTTTCTTTAAAATCCATAAAAGGATACTCCTTACACATTTTTCTGCATATTGTTTTCGTTTGTTCATCTGTTTGACAGTCTAGACACACTACTTTTGTTATCCTTTTTCCTCCTAGCCACTTTATCCTTGTTGCAAGTTGTCTAAGTATTATCTCTATGTATCTTTCGTTTTTTCGTATTGGAACTACTATAAAAACTTCCTTATCTTTTTCCGTTTTCATAAAAAAGAGTATTAAAGTTTTTATCAAATCAATTAGACCTACAACTGCTAAAACTGTTAATATTATTCTTGATACAATATCCATTACTATTTCACCTCACTATATTTTATGTAAAAATTTTTTATTCGTTACGGATAATTTTAAATTTTTTGAAGATAATACTATTAGTGTAATTAATGTAATGCACTAATTTAATTTAACGAGGTAAAAAAACATGAATAATTCTTATGCTAACAAATGTATTGCTTGCACTGTAAGCGAATGTATTAACCACAATTCATCTGAAAACTACTGCTCACTTCAATCTATTAGAATTGGAACACACGGCAGTAACCCTAAAGAAGATAAATGTACAGATTGCGAGTCATTCCAACGCAAAAGCGGATGTTGCTAATTTTTAAATGATTTAGTATTCATTTAATGAAAAAAACCTGAAATTCCATTATACAAACTACTTGTTATGGATTTTCAGGTTTTTAATTTTCTGTTTGAAGTTTATAAATTTACTTGCATTTTTTGTCGCATTTATCGAAAGACGCATTAAAAGCATAGAAATTTTTACTATCGAGTTTATCTGTTGCTATTCTTAACCCCTCGCCAAACCTTTGGTAATGCACAACTTCTCTTTCTCTTAAAAATTTTATAGGCTCTATAACGTCTGGGTCATCACAAAAACGCAATATATTTTCGTATGTTGTGCGTGCTTTTTGTTCTGATGCCATATCATTATGCAAGTCTGATATTACGTCGCCTTTACTTTGAATGTACGAAGCTGTAAACGGTGTTCCACTTGCACTTGCAGGGTAAATTCCTGCTGTGTGGTCAACAAAATATGCGTCGTATCCGCCCTCTTTTATCTCTTCTATTGTTAAATTTTTAGTAAGCTGATACACAATTGCACCTACAAGTTCTAGGTGTGCAAGCTCCTCCGTTCCTATATCTGTAAGTATTGCCTTTAGTTCTGGATATGGCATACAAAAGCGTTGGCTTAAATAGCTTAATGACGCTGACAACTCGCCGTCTGGTCCGCCGTATTGTGTCATTATAATTTTTGCAAGCCTTGGGTTTGTTTGTTTAATTTTTACTGGATATTGCAGTTTTTTCTCATAAGCCCACATTATTTACACTCCCTTTCTACTGAATTATCCCATGGCCATGGGTCTTGTATCCATTTATAATTGTTGCCGTCTAACTCTTCATTAGTTAAAGGACCGTATTTTTCTTGGTACTCTTTTTTTAATTTATCACATTTTTTAATGTACTTTTCTAATTTTTCTGATATCTCTTTATCGTCTGGGTGTGTATCTAGGTATAAATGTAAATCAATAATTGCAAAATCGTTTGACATAATTTGTCTTAGTAAAAGTTCTTGTTCTTTAATCATTTTACGCCTCCACAACCTGTAAAAGGTTTATCAAGTACTGGGAACATTGTACCCATAACGACGCCTTGTTCCTCTGAAAATGTTTTATTATCTTCTTGATATGGAACATACGCCATCGCTACTGTATAATCTTTAGGAATTGCTTTTATCTTGTAACTGTCCATTAATTCGTCGAGTAAGTTCATTATAATAAATCTCCTATTCTTTTCGTCATCTCTACTTATGACATTATATGCAGTTACTTTTTTCTAGTGATTAAGTTTTAACTTGTTTTCATCGCAAAAAAACTACAACATAAGCTTGCACCTATGTTGTAGTCTAATTTAATTACTGTATTTTTTGAATAAATTTAATTATTATGCACCGAATATGCCGTCGTCGCCACCTGTAGCACCTGTAGCCTCTGGGATTGATTCAACAGTACTTGCTTCAACTTGACCGTCGCCACCTTCTACCATAAATAATTCAGTTTCAAACTTTGTAATTTTAATGTAAGGCATTTCAAAACTATTTTTACTTTTAAATTCCATAATTTACTCCTTAAACTCAATAATCTAATAAGAAATCGTCTGTAGTTGCTCTAGCTATAGCTTTAGTATCTCCCTTAGTTGTTTTATCAGTATTATAATTTACATAAGGGTGTAAATACAACGAATATTCTCTAGGGTTACCAGCTGTGTCGTATATAGAAAGTGTGAATGAGAAGTTTACTCTACCTTGAGCATTTATATTCGCCTCACTTATTGTAGCATAATCTACGAATTTGTCAAGAGAATATGCATCATTTACGCCAGTTAATTGATAACTTACTTTATATTCATCGATATTTGCACTTTCTGGAGCAAAGAAAGTAATAGGATATGTGATTTTTACTTTTGGAGTTTCACCGTCTACAAATGTTTCGTATAGTGGTTCACCTACTAAAGCATATGGAACAACTGATAGAGAAATCGCTGGGTTATCATCGTAAATTGGAACTATACTTGTATTTTGAGTTACAACAAATTTGTACTCAGCATCTTGTGAAACATAAATTCTTTCTACTGTATTGTACCAACCTACAAAGTTATGAGTTGTACCGTCAACCTCTACAGATTCTGGTGCTGTTACCCATGCAACATAGTTATATCTAATAGATGCACTATATTGACCATTATGAGCTACTACGCTTGTTATACCGCTGTTATAAATATCGTATGTAATAGATGGGTCGTTGCTAGTTCTCTCTTCAGTTGAAACAGCATAAATTGAAATGTCGCTCATAGCTTGTAGTACTGCTGGTGATACATACCTTGGATCTTCAAGTTCTACTGGTATGTCTAGTGAGAAACCTCTTACAGTGTCTGTAGCTGTAAGTGTAAGATCTGCTGTTAAATGCTCACCATTTGCAATTGCAGTAAAGTCAAATGCGTATTCATTATATTTACTTTCAACAACTGCAAATTTTCTAATATCTGCTGATGTATAAACATTTGCTGTTCTTGTAATCATGTTAGTACCTACAGAGATATTACTCATTTGTGTATCTCTATAAACTAATGATAGTGAGTTTTGTAAGTTGAAAATAATGCTTTCTGATGGTACTGTAGTATTGTCGTACGCTGTATAATCTTGAATATAAACAAGTTTTTCATCTTCAGTAGTTTCTAGTGCTATTGTAGCAATAGAGCTTGTGCTTAGTTTAACACTGCTTACTGGTGAATTGTTTACATAGAATTTGATATCTGTAACATCATCTCTATAATAAACTTTGTAAATTTTGCCGTCAAGTTCATATTTTGTGCCAAATGCTATTAAATCTGTTGGTGTTACATCTGTAATTGCTGTGTTTACAATTGAACCTACGTCTGTGTTGTTACCAATTGACGCTGATACTCTTAAATCGTCGTCATCCCATTGGTTTACGCCTATTTTAGCCATATCGTCTGTAATCATAAAGTAAGCTGTTTCCCAAACTGGTTGTTCTTTTGTCATTACTAAAGTATCATCATTAAGTGCGTCAATTACTGAAAGTGTACCTGCAACATCTCTTACAACATATTCAGTTTTTCCATTTTCAAGAAGTCTTTCAGTAACATCACCATTTGGAATGTCTACATTATCATCTCTAAATTTGTAAGAATTTGCACCAATTACAACAAACGTTGTATTAGTTTCTGTACCTTTTAATAATGATACTGATAAGTCAGCTTCCATTGCATTATCAGCTGAAACTTCTGGAATAACACCTTGAGTAACCTTTAAAGTAAATGTTTCAGCAATTTTTACGCCGTCTGCTGAGTCATAGTTGTAGAATTTATAAGTTAGGTATTGACCCTCATTTAATCCCTCAACTGTAATATCTGCAGATTGAACATTTAAACCTGTTGCACCTGGTGCTACTGCTTTAGTTGCAACTAAATCTCCTGCCATATCATAAACTTCATAAAATGATTTTTCTAAGTATTTACCACTAACTGTAATAACGTTACCTTCTTTTAAATCTGTTGTTGTAACATCTACTGTTTCTTGTGGTGTAATAGTTTGCATACCACCTGCACCTAGTTCATAATTTGTGATTTCTGGGTTTTGTGGGTCTATAACTAAAGTAAATACTTTATGCACTCTGCTTTCGTATGCAGCTAATCCACTATCTATACCAACTGTAACAGAAATGTAGTTTGTGCCATATTGGAAACCATTTATTAAATTGCCTGTTTCATCTGTAATATTAAATGTTTGATTTTTGTCTGTACCTGCAACGCCCTCTAGTGTGCTATGTTTAACACCATTTATATAGTAGAAAGTTTCTAGGTATTCTGTTTCTGAATATACTGGGTTATCATCATTTAAAATAGCCCTTAATGATAGTTGCATACTATTTGTTATATCTGAAATTGTATGCGTATCTGCGTTATTATAAGTAAATGAAGTTACGTATGGTGCAACAACGCTTCCTGGATCGTTCTCATCATTAGTTGTTTGATATAATACACCGTCTGCTAATTCTGCTTCATCACGCATCGGATAGAATGTTGCATTTAACCATACTTTACCAATATCAGGACCCTCACCGTGTAGAGTAAGCTCATTACCAATAGCAATATCGTCTTTTGTTATTAGCTTGTCATAAGGAATTTTAACAACATAGTACGCTTTACTACTTGTTGTTTCCTCTCCTGCAACAAGAGTACCCTCAACTATAGTATAATCTTCAAAAACACCTGGTACAACTGCACCACCATCTGGTATTTCGCCTTCAAAATTTATACTACCATATTTAATTTTTGAACTCCAGTTAGATGGTGAAGATACAAATATTGTAACTGTTTCGCCTTCGCCTACTGTTGGTCCTTGTGGTGGATATGCAGGGTCTGTGCCTTCTTCGATATAATCGTGTTCATCAACAAATTGTGGTAATTCACCTGTAACTGTAAAGCTTACTGATGAAGTTTTTACTTGTGTGCCATGTGTAGCTGTTAGTACAAATTCATATACACCTGCGTCTAGTGGTAAGCCGTCTGTACTTTCTGTAGCACCTACCATTGTAGCTATGTTGAATTTAATGTTTCCGTCATTATCAATTTCAACGTATGCATCATCAATTGTTGTTGCACCGTCTTTTGTTAATGTATAAGTATAGTCAACTTGTGCATTTGGTTTTGCATCTGTAAATGGTGTGCCACCTGCATAAACTGTATTAAAGATGAATGTACCTTTACCGCTACCCTCTGTAATTTCGTCTAAGCTGTATGATGCTCCACCTACTGTAATTTCGTTACCGTCATAAAATCCTGTTAGACCTGTAATATCGTTTAATGAATTTTCGTGGATATTAAATACGAATTGTCTAATTTGTGTACCATAGTCGTGGTCACCTGGAACTACATAATAAACGAAAGCGTAATATGTTTCTCCACTTTTTAAAGTATTAGGGTCTAAATCTAAACTTATAGTATGAGGTAAGTCAGTTGTGCCTTGAGTATCTGTATCGTAAGGATTTATTAAAAATTCTGGATTTTCAGGGTCGCCTGTATCACGAGCAACACCTATAAATAGTTTGTCTACTTGTATAGATGGTGTGCTTGCATCTGCGTCATGATCAAATTTACCGTTTATGTTTGGTATTGATAATCTGTATGTACCATTATTTTTATATAAATCTACTTCGTATATAATGTCTGGGTTATCTGTATTTGTGTCGTTTACATATGTTTCTTCGCCGTTCTCTGTTTCATAGATAGCAATTTCATCATATGTAATTTGGAATGGTGATTGCATTGTAATTTCAAAGTCAGTAGATTTAACTTTCTTTGATGTATCATCATTCATAACTACTTCAACACTTAAAGATAATTTTTTACCCTCTACCATGCCTTTTGTATACTCTGCTGGTATTGTAACTAAACCTGTTTCAGCGTTAAAAGTAGTATTAGGAATTAGAGTTGTACCGTCGTATACATTATATGTGTAATTAGTGTACTCTTGTGCAGCACCCTCATAAACATATCCTGTTGCATCTGCGTTTTTAACTACATATTTAAATGTACCACCTGTGATATTAACATTTAAATCAATTGGTTGGTTTGTATTAAATCTGCCGTTTAGGTTTGCAGTAGTATGAGGATTTGCTGTTACCCTTGTAGGAGCAGTATATTCATACTCTAAACCTCTTATAATTCTAACTGCTGTTTCCTCAGTAGATTTTAATTCATATGCACTGCCTACTGCTCTTGCAACTACATAAAGATATACATCGTTATCATTAACATTTACGCCTGCTGTTTGTAGTTCTTGTGCTGTAATTGTTGCTGTGTTATTTACTGCAGTTTTTAATAATGTGCCGTCTGGGTTATATATTACGTCATAGTCTTTCCAGTAAATATCATATTCATAGTCTGTAGCTTGAGTTGTGCTTGTATAGCCGTTTACTATATTATCGCCTATATAAGCTTGTAGTGTTGAGCCACTTGCTTGTATATTATTAAATGTAACATTTGCGTTTGCATCTAAAATATTTATGCCGTTTTCTAAAACATTTACACCGTCAAATACTACATCATATGTAAGTGTTGTTGGTGCAGTATATTTTTCTTCATAACCTACATATACTTTAGCTAATTCTGGAGCTACGCCATAACTCTCTTCATCATACGCTGCTTCTGTTGGGTATGCTTTAAGTACTAAAGTTATTTCTTCACCTACTGGAATATCTGGAAGTGATGATGTATCAGCCCAAACATCCCATATATTCATATCTAAATATTGAGCGCGAGTAGTAAGTGGTATATCTACAACTACGCCCTCACTATTTGTATGTCTATAATAAACTTTAAATGTACTTTCGCCAATACCAACAGGTGGGTTTGAACCTATTTGTTTTGTACCACCTGAAATCGTTACAGAGCTAAATTTAATTTCAACGCCTTTATCATAAACATAATAATTTTTTCCATCAATATCAACCGATTTACCTTGCGATATAATATAACTATAGTCAAGGGTTGGTGGTGTATATGTGATTTTGTCATATTTTGCCATAACAGTTAAGTTTGTAGCAAGTGCTGTAACTGTATATATTTCTTCTTCTGTAAGTAAAGTTGCACCGTCTGCTGTGTACCAACCTGCAAATACATAACCTTGATTAGTCACTTGTGTGAATACTGCATCTTGACCGTTTGGTACTCGAACTTCTGTTGTTGTGTCTGTAATTTCTGTGCCATTAACTGAAACACTACCAGCCCCTGCTTGATCAACTGTAGCTGAAGCGTCGTGACCTTTAAACATAAAGCGTGCTTCTACATCAACGTCACCTGCAACAGTTACTTCGTACTCTAATGTATCTGCTACTTTACCTACTCCTGGTAAAAACCAACCTACAAATTCGTATAAATCATTATCAGCTGAAATTGCTGTTAATTTTACTGTGCTACCTTTTAAACCTACTTTATCTGCTGTTAGCATCGCTTGTAAGTCAGCTGGTAGTGTAGCTGGTTGTGTGATTGTGTATGAACCCATGCCATCTTCTAGTATAGTTACATTAATTGGGTATTCATATTGTGTCCAATCACCATTTTGTTGAACATTTCCTGTTGCACTGTTGTTTGTATTAATAGTAAAAATATATCCATCTTGTATTGTTTGGTCTGCTGCTTGTTTACCATTATTACCATTAATGTTAAATGTAACCATATTTGACGTACCTTTTAATGCATAGAAATGTAAGCCTGTACCAATTTCAGTCATTAGGTCGCCTGTCCATTGTGTACCGCCAATACTTGCATCACCATGTATATGTGCGTATCTTGCATTATCGCCCCAGTTAGTAACATAATTTGAATCTAAATATATTCTTGCAAATTTTTGTTGGAATTTAGCCTCTAAATCCATGTCACCTGTTAATGTTGTTTGATATACTAAATCTGTTGATACTAAAGCATCAGTTGTAGCATCATACCAACCTAAGAAATAACTTTCAAAATTTTCATTTATAGTCGCTGTAAAAGTAACTGTAGAATGTTTTACTTCTAAATTTTCTGTTGGAGAAGTTATAGAAGCTAAATAAGTTGCTGTACCTAAAGCAGTACTTGCTGATGTTGCATTTACAGTAAATTCTCCTTGTACCCATGCTCCTGTTTTAGCTGTATCTTCACCGCCTGTTATTTCAAACATTTGACCGCTTGTAACTCCTGTTAAAGCAACCTCTGTTGTTTGATATGCTAAGTCTGTGCTTTTAAATGTGATTGTATCAGCATACCCATCAAGTAGGTAAGTATAAACGTCGTCACTTAATTTCTCCATAGCTATATCAGCTGAGCCATCTAAAGAAATATTAACGCCCTCGCCTATCCAATCTTTTTTAATATATATTCTTCCTATTTTTTCTGCAAAACGTGCTTCTAATGTTAAATCTGCTGAAATCATAGTATCAGTAGTATATGAACTTGCTGATGAAACTTTATTGCCGTCAGCATTGTACCAACCTATAAATACATAATTGCTATCTACTACTGTTGCTTCAAATGTAGCATATTGTGTGTTTAATACCACTACTGATTTTGTTTCAGTTGTAATAGGTGTGTCATTAACTGATACACTACCTGCTCCATCTGGTGAAACTGTAGCTGAAACATCATATCCTACTTTTTCAAAGCGTGCTTCTAATGTTAAATCTGATGAGATTGTATCAGCAGTAGTATATGGGTTTGCTGTTGAAACTTGATCGCCACTAGTATTGTACCAACCTAAAAACGCATATTTACCGTCTACTACTGTTGCTTCAAATGTAGCAGTTTCAGTATTTAGTACCCCAACTGATGTTGTTTCAGTTGTAAGTGGTGTGCCATTGACTGATACACTGCCTACGCCTTCTGGTGAAACTGTAGCTGAAACATCAAAACCTACTTTTTCAAAGCGTGCTTCTAATGTTAAATCTGCTGAAATTGTATCTGCAGTAGTATATGGGTTTGCTGTTGAAACTTCCTCGCCACTAGTATTGTACCAACCTAAAAATGCATACTTACCGTCTACTACTGTTGCTTCAAATGTAGCAGTTTCAGTATCTGGCACTGAAACTGATGGTGTTTCAGCTGTAATAGGTGTGCCATTAACTGATACACTACCTACACCCTCTGGTGAAACTGTAGCTGTAACATCGTGACCTGCCGAAACAGTTTGAACATAAATTACATCATTTTTGCTTGTAGTTGACGTTGTTGTATCTGTAGTGCCAAATCTACCTTTTGCATGGATTGTATACTCTGTTGTTTCTTCAACTGCACTAGCAGTTATTGACATTGAATTTGTCTCATTATATGTACCGCTTGCACCTGTAAAGCTATATACACCTGTCATGTTTGAATCATTAAAAGTTGCTGTACCTTGTAAATTAAATGTTGAGCCTGTAGGAACTACATATGGTGTTGCCTCAGAACCGTCACCACTTATTATGTTAGCTGACGTTATTTCTCCTGTAACTCCTGTTGGTGCTACTGCATATCTGCTCCAAGTTCCTCCTGTACCGTTTTGTGAATAATCATCTAATTTATTTCCTGTTGTTTTTACTCCTAAAGGTATTGAAATATCACCTGTTCTATTTTGTTCCTTACCATCATTCCAACCAGAATAATCCTCACTTCTTCTTAGCATAATAAAATTAGTCCATGTACCTGCTGGAACGTCAACATAGTAAACTCCACCATCATCCGTAGTATTAGTATTATTATCGTCATTTCCGATGCCTTTCATTTCTGCCCAAGCATCACCTGTACCAAAAAAGTAAACAAATAGATATGAGCCATCACCGAACCACCAGTTATCATCATTATTTCCAAAATAAATTCTTTCTGTTCCATCAAATGTGACTGTAGCTCCTGTGTCTTGTACTTCTGTCGTTGCTGCCGTTGTCGGCAACACTGCTACTGTGAGCATTGATATTATCATTATGAGTGACAACACAATACTTACAATTCTTTTACTACTTTTTATCATTGTAATTTCCTCCTGTTTTTTAAAAATAAGCTATAAAAATTTACTTATAACAATTATATACTATTAACATTGTTTTTTCAAGAAATATATAACAGAATTACGCCTATTTTAATGTTAGATTTTATGGTTTTTTTGTAATATGTAACAAAATTTGTGACACCCCCAATCTCTCAACATTTTGATTAGTAAAATATTACTAAAACAATATTCACAAAACAAAGTTTAAATTTTTCTTGATTTTGCACAAAAAAACAGCAATCCCCCAACGAAATACTGTTTTTTTGTGATTAGGTTTTTATTTTTGCGAAAATTAGTCTTTTCTTTCGATTTCTTATTTGTGCAAAATGACAAATTTATTTTTACATTTTACTAAAAATTCAAAATGTAAGTTATTTTAAAAGTATTTCCACAAATAAGTTATAATTGTTACTTTGAAATTTATTCTACTTTATTTTTTTCAATAACTTTTTTAGCTATTTGCATAGGGCATTCTTCGTATCTTTCAAACTCAAATGTAAAGCTACCTATACCATGTGTTACTTGTCTTATATAAGTTGAAAAATCAAACATTTCTGCCATTGGTATTTCTGCTTCTACCATTTGTAGTCCGTCTTCGTCTGGGTTCATTCCTAAAACTCTGCCACGGCGTTTATTAACCTCGCCCATAACATCGCCCATGTTGTTATCTGGGATTGATGCTTTTAAGTGTCCTATTGGTTCAAGTAGCACTGGGTTTGCTTGTGGAATACCATTTTTATAAGCTTGTGCCGCTGCAAGTTTAAACGACATTTCGCTTGAGTCTACTGAGTGATATGAGCCGTCGTATAAAGTTGCTTTTAGCCCTACCACTGGGTATCCTGCTAAAGTTCCTTTTTTTATACAATCTTTTAAGCCTTTTTCAACTGCTGGGAAAAATCCTTTAGGTACTGCTCCTCCTACTACTCTTTCTGCAAATTCTAAAGAGTCGCAATCGCATGGCTCAAATTCTATCCAAACATCGCCAAATTGACCATGTCCGCCACTTTGTTTTTTATATTTACCTTGTACTTTTACACTTTTTTTGATAGTTTCTCTATAAGCTACTTTTGGCTCTTCAAGATATACGTCTACACCAAATTTATTTTTAACTTTAGATACTACAACATCTAAATGTTGTTCGCCAAGCCCTGACAAAATCATTTGCTTAGTTTCTTTATTTGTAACCATTTTAACTGTTGGGTCTTCATCACAAATTTTTAAAATTGCACTTGCTACTTTATCTTCGTCACCTTTTGTTTTTGGATAAATTGCCATTGAGTATGATGGCTGTGGATAATTGATACCCTCTAAAGTTACTTTTCTAGTAGGTGAGCAAAGAGTGTCGCCAGTGTTTGTATCTTGTAGTTTTGCAATTGTGCCTATGTCACCTGCACCTATGTACTGAACTTCTTCTTGTTTTTTGCCTTTTATAACCATTACTTTATTGATTTTTTCATTATTGCCAGTTCTCATATTTACAAGTGGAGTATCTGGAGAAACTTTACCAGAAACAACTTTAAAATATGATAATTTACCTACAAATGGGTCTGCTATAGTTTTAAATACTACTGCAACTGTTGCGGCACTTTCATTTACATTTAATTCTACAGGCTCACCGTCTACATCTGTTCCTATTTCGGCTGACTTATCAAATGCTGTAGGTGCAAGCCATGTTAAACCGTTTAATAATTGGTCAATACCAAAAGTATTATGAGCATCACCACAGAAAACTGGGCTTATTGTTCCATTTTTAACGCCGTTGCTAATACCTACTATAATTTCCTCTGGTGTAAACTCTTCTCCGCTGAAATATTTTTCAAACATCTCTTCGCTTGTTTCTGCTACTGCTTCATTTATAGCGTTTCTAAGTCCGTCTAATCTATCGCCCATATCTGGCATAGTTGTTTGTGTCATTTTTCCGTCTTCATATAAATATGCTTTATATTCTAAAAGGTTTACATAGCAATTTGCTTTTCCGTCAACTATGTAAGGTACTACTACTGGGCAAACTGATGGCCCAAACTCTGTTTTTAAAGAGCCGAAAACCTTGTAAAACCTTGCACTTTCATCACAAAGACCATTTACAAAGAATACTTTTGTTAAACCCTCTTTTTCTGCTTTTTTAACGGCTTTTTGTGTGCCAACGCTTATACCGCTTTTTCCTGATACTACTATTAAGGCAGTGTCTGCACTACGAATACCCTCGCAAAGTCCTCCCTCAAAGTCGAAAAGTCCTGGTGTGTCTATTAAGTTTATTTTGTAATTTTTCCATTCAATTGGAGCTACTGCTGTTACAACTGAAACTTTTCTCTTTATTTCTTCAGGGTCATAGTCAAATATTGTGTTGCCCTCTGTTATTTTTCCAAGTCTATCGGACGCACCTGCTGTATATATTAATGCTTCTGCTACTGATGTTTTACCTGAACCTGAATGACCTACTAATGCTAAGTTAATTATTTTTTTTGCTTCATACTGTTTCAATGTAATTACTCCTTTCTGTATCTATAACTTTTATTTATTTATCATAAAAAATACTGACAATAGCATTATATCATAAATTAATGTGCGTAACAACAAGAAAATGCTCGAAAACGAAAAATTCACCTATTATAACAATAAACAGACCTAATATTTGTGCAGTTTTAACATCACTTTTTCGATTTTGCATTATAATCGCTGTCATTTTTTGTTAAACATTTTATCTTTTTTAAGAATTTTATACATTACAAAATTAATTTTTATCAAAAATTTCCTTGCAATCTATCACTAAATATGTTAATATCAGTGATAGAAAGACGAAAAGTGATAGAAAGGTGATAGAATGATTTTTTTTGAAAACGAAACTACAGAATTAAAAGAAATTTATACAATAGATATAAAAAAAGAAGTTGTTGCTTTTTTAAATACTAATGGAGGTATTATTTATATTGGTATTTCTGACAACGGAGAACTTATCGGCTTAGACGAGGTAGACGAAACTATTTTAAAACTTAACAACACTTTAAGAGATAGCATTAAGCCTGACAGCATGATGTTTATTAACAGTGAAATATTAGATATCGATAATAAAAAAGTAATAAAAGTTGAAGTAAGCGAGGGAACTAGAAAACCTTACTATTTAATTGACAAAGGTATAAAGCCTACTGGCGTTTATGTTAGACAAGGAACTTCAAAAGTTATGGCTTCTGATGATTTAATTAGAAATATGATAAAATTATCTGACGGTGACCACTTTGAGCTTAAACGTTCATTAGAACAAAATTTAAATTTCACTTCACTTGAAAAAGAAATGTTTATACGAAATTTAGAGTTTAATAACATTCAAAAGAAAAATTTATACATTTTAAATCAAGACGCTATGTATACTAATTTAGGTTTAATTGTGTCTGACGAATGTAAACATTCAATTAAACTTGCAGTTTTTCAAGGAAATGATAAATCTATATTCAAAGATAGAAAAGAGTTTAGCGGCTCAATTTTCAAACAATTAAACGAAGTGTACGACGCTATAGACTATTACAACGGCACAAAAGCTACATTTTCAAAACTACTTAGAATTGATAAGAGAGATTACCCACAAGAGGCTATACGTGAAACACTATTAAACGCTATTATTCATAGGGATTATAGCTTTAGTGGTAGCATATTTATTAATATATATTGCGATAAAATAGAATTTATTTCTTTAGGTGGTCTAGTTGCTGGATTATCTCTTGACGCTGTTATGCTCGGTGCTTCACAACCACGTAACGAAAAACTTGCAAATTTATTTTACGCAATGAAGCTTATTGAGTCGTATGGAATTGGTATTAGCAAAATAATAAACTCTTATAAAGATAGTAATATTAAACCAATATTTGAAAACGCACAAGGAGCATTTAAGGTTACTTTACCAAATTTAAATTCTAGTTCTCCTGCATTTTCAAACACACAATTTGAAGTTATCAACTATTTAAAGGAAAACGGTAATATTACAAGAATTGAACTTGAAAAACTATTAAATGTAAAAACAACTAGATGTAATAATATTATTAAAGAAATGATAAATCTTAATATTATAGAAAAAAACGGTAGCGGAAAAAATACTAAATATACATTGACTTAATGCTCGTAAATTATGTAATATCAACTTGAAAAAATAGTATTATAGTATTATAATTATTGAAGACACTTTACACGGAGGTTTTAGTATGAATATTGTTGTTTTATCTGGAGGATTAAGTACAGAACGTGATGTTTCTATATCTTCTGGCATAATGGTATCAAACGCTTTAAGAGAAAAAGGACATAATGTAGTTTTGCTTGATGTTTTTATGGGATACGAAGAAAGCCCAGAGGTAGACATAACATCTTTATTTGAAAAAGGATACGACTTTACAAAAAATAGAGAAATTAGCACTTCTATTCCAGATATTGAAAAGATTAAAAGTTTACGCAAATATAATTCAACATCATTTTTAGGTATGCACGTTGAAAATATTTGTAAATATGCTGATATTTGCTTTTTAGCGTTGCATGGTGATGCTGGAGAAAACGGACAACTTCAAGCTACTTTTGATTTACTAGGGATAAAATATACTGGTAGCAATTATATGGGTAGTTGTATTGCTATGAATAAAGCTATATCAAAAAGTATTTTGCTTTATAATAATGTTAATATGGCTAAAGGTATATCGGTTAAAAAGGGAGAAACTTATAATTTTAACACTTTCCCTTGTGTTGTAAAGCCATGTTCTGGCGGTAGTAGCGTTGGTGTATCAATTGCTAATAATCAAGAAGAATTGAAAACTGCACTTGCAACCTCTTTTGAATTTGAAAACGAAGTTATAGTTGAGCAGTTTATTAAAGGACGTGAATTTTCTATAGGTATTTTAGGCGATAAGGCTTTACCTATAATAGAAATTATACCTAAACAAGGGTTTTACGATTATGCTAATAAGTATCAAGCTGGAAGTGCTATAGAAATTTGCCCTGCCAAACTTTGTAATGATTTAACAAATCGTATGCAACAAGAAGCTCTAAAAGTTCATAACTGTTTAAATTTGAACGCTTATAGCCGTGTAGACTTCTTATTAGATGAAAATAACGAGTTTTACTGCTTAGAAGCAAATACGCTCCCTGGTATGACTCCTACTAGTTTATTACCACAAGAAGCTCAAGCCATTGGGATAGATTTTTCTTCATTATGCGATGAAATTATAAACTTATCATTTAAAAAATATAATTAAAAGGATTAATCACTATGAAAAAAATTACATTATCACAAATTGCTTTAGCTTGTAACGGAACTTTATTTTGTCGCAATTATCAAAAAGAAAAGTCTATTACAGGTGTTACTATTGATAGCAGAAAAATCGAGAAAGACTGTTTATTTGTAGCTTTAAAAGGAAATAATGTAGATGGTCACGACTTTATAGAAAAAGCTTTAGATGATGGTGCATTATGTGCTATAAGTGAAAAAAAACTTGAGGGCGACGACATTTGTTATATCCTTGTTAATTCTTGTAATACGGCTTTAATGGATATTGCAAGATTTTACAGAAGTTTATTTGATATACCATTTATAGGTATCTCAGGTAGCGTTGGTAAAACTTCAACTAAAGAGATGATAGCATCTGTTTTATCTCAAAAATATAAAGTTCACAAAACACAAGGAAATTTTAATAACGAAATAGGTATGCCACTTACTATTTTATCTATGCCAGAAGAAACTCAAATAGCTGTAATTGAAATGGGTATTTCTGATTTTGGCGAAATGGATAGACTTGCAAGTGTTGTAAAACCTGATTTATGTATTCTAACTATAATCGGTAGTAGTCATCTTGAAAAATTAATGAGTAGGAGAGGCGTGCTTAAAGCTAAAACTGAAATGTTTAATCATATAAATGAAAACGGAAAAATTCTACTTAACGGCGATGATAATTTACTTAATACAATAACAGATGTAAACGGTATTAAACCTTATTTTTATGGTCTTTTAAGAAAAAATGATTATACTGCTGTTGATATCACTTATAAAGGTTTAAAAGGGATTGAATGTACTTTAATGTGTGGCGATGATGAAATTTATGCAGACATTCCATCTATTGGTGAATATTCAATTTTAAACGCACTTTGTGCTTTTGCGGTTGGCAAAATATATAATGTAAGCGATATTGATATTGCAAAAGGGATACGCAAATTTAAAACTATAAAAGGGCGTACAAATATAATAAAAACAAAAAAACATACAATTATCGACGACTGTTACAACGCTAATCCGTCGTCAATGTCTTACGCTGTAGATACACTTTCAACTTTTAATAGCACTAATAGAACTGTTGCTATTTTAGGTGATATGTTAGAGCTTGGAGCAAACGAAGAAGATTTGCACCGCCAAATAGGCAGAAGAGTAAACGAGCGAAATATTCAAAAGCTTGTTTGTATAGGAGAGCTTGCAAAATATATCGTTATGGGTTATAATAGAGAAAATTATATTTATTTTGCTAATGTAAAAGATGCAAAAATATATTTAAAATCTATTCTAAAACCGCAAGATGTTATACTTGTTAAAGCATCAAACGGTATGGGCTTTAGCGAAATTGTAGAATATATTAAAAACGATTGTCCATTTGAAGACGATTATTACATTGTATAATATTTTTAAAACATAAAAGGAGTGTTTATTTATGAAAGTTTGTAGCCGCTGCAACAAAGAGATTTTTAACGATAGTAGCAAGTTTTGCACCCATTGCGGCAATAGTTTATCAAGTGATAATTATGCTCAACCACCAATTTTAAACGAGCAATACAACCAACCACAACACAACCAACCACAATACGACCAATATTCACAACAACCACAACAATATAACCCATACGCTCAACAACAGTACGGTAATTATAATCAACAACAACACGAGGCTCAAAACAAATTAAAAAGCACTACTCTACCAATGGTTTTATCTATTGTATCAATAGTTTTAGGTTTTTTATTTAACTTTATTGCTCTTGCTTTAGGTATTATAGGCTTAGTTTACGCTTCTAAATCTAACAAGGCTAAGCTTTCAAATAATTTTATAGAAGCCGTACAAAGTAGAAAAACAGCTTTTGTACTTTCTGTTATTGGTGCAAGCCTTTGTGCAGTATCTTCAATTTTTCAAATATTATCTATGCTTTCATTTTTCTCTGAATATCCAGCATTGAATTTATTTTATTAAAGTTTGGGAGGTTATATAGTGTTTTGCGATAATTGCGGTAATAAAGTTTCGTCTATTGATAATTTTTGCACTAGTTGCGGTAATAAATTATCATATAATAGCGAGCATTATAATTTCCAAAATCATTATATTTCACAAAATACATATGGGCAATTGCCATACCAACCTTTAAATTATAGCAAACCAAAACATAAATTATGCTTGTTTTTTGCTATTTTATCAACTGTTCTTTCAGGTATTTTAACTCTTAGTGTTTTTGGAGCTTTGCTATTACCTCTTAGTATTATTAGCATAGTCTTTGCTACAAAAGCAAGGAAGATTTCAAGAGTTGAACCTATAGAAAACTCTAAACACTTAGCGAAAGCTTCTTTTATACTTTCAATATCTAGTGTTTCAATATGCACTATTTACTCTGTCTTACTTATTTTAGCTTTTAATAATGATTATTTTATATATTAATCTTTTTGTTGCGTCTGTTACAACTAAACTTTTTTGATTTATTATGTATTAATCATTACAAAAATATAAATTTTAATAAAAAGGAGATTTTTATCAATGATATGCAATAATTGTAAAAATAACATCGAGGATAACTCAAAGTTCTGTAATATATGCGGAGCGTCTACTAGTCAAGATAATAGCACTCAACCTACAAATACAACTTACACCGCACCACCTGTAAACACAAACTTCAACACTCAACAAACACAACCTATTAACAACACAACTCAAAAACCACCTACTATTATGGTTCCTTATTTAGTATTTTCAATACTTACTTTTCTTTTTTGTAGCGGTGGTCAAATATTGAGTATTGTAGCTATTGTTTTCGCAGGAAGAATAAGCACTTTTGAAAATCGTGGAGATCTTGAGGGAGCAAGAAAATCTGCAAAGATTTCCCTAATATTATCTATAATTTCTGTTGTCATTTCAGTAATTATTTTTATAGTATTTTTATTCTATATGCCATATATTATTAGCTACCTTGTAGAAATATCACCAGAGCTTGCAGAACTTATAAGAGATTATTTCCCTGAAATTAATGTAAATATTGCTTAATACATAATAAAATTTACCCCATATATCACGATTAATTAAAGTGATATATGGGGTTTTTTACGGTTAATTATAAGTGAAGAGTGAATAATGAATAGTGAATAGTGAATGTGTAAATCCTTACGGATTTTTTATTTGTATAAAAGATTTATTCTTAATTTTATTTATTTTCTTAAGTTTATGCTATATATCGATTAATAATTAAGAGAATTGCAAAAGTTAAGAAGCGAAAAGCGAAGGGTGAAGAGTGAAGAATGAATAGTGAATAGTGAATGTGAAAATCCTTACGGATTTTTTATTTGTATAAAAGATTTTTTTGAGTTTTATATTTTGTCATTTTCTAAAAACTGGTATCTTTTTTGTCTTTTTCTATAAACTTGTATCTGGTGTCTTTTTTATCCTTTTATTATACATCATCTTCTTTTTTTTCTTTAAATGCAAAATATCTTTGTCCTACATAATTGAAAGCTACAAATAAACAACTACCAACTACCAATCCTAAATTTGCAGAAAACTGCTCAACGCTTAATCCAAACATCGTCCATTGATTAACGTTACACAAATATGTTACTGACGGTATTGCTATACTATAAGCTAAAATATAACCTATTGCTATATTTAAAGCAAACCTCAACACTGGTTTTATTCCTTTTTCTTTGTTTTTAAAAGTAAAGTGCTTATTTAAAACATAACTTAAAATACTACCTAGTATATAAGATATACCAGATGCTATCCACATTCCTTGTTGACCCATAGTAACCAAAACGGTAAGGTTTAGTATTCCAAACTGTAGTCCCTGCCCTACTGCTGTATTTATTAAGCCTACTATTATAAATTTAAAGAATTTTTCATCAAAAAAGCTTTTTAAAAACGACACTATCATTCCCCACTTACAAATTATTCAAAGTACTCTATATCATAACTTTTCTCGTTCTCATCTAAACTAATCGGGTGTTCAAACTCAGATTTTTCTTGCTTATTTTCTTCAAACTTCTTTACATCTATATTTGTATGTTTAAGTATAAATATAGGTCGATTTTTTGTTTCCATATAAATTCTACCAATGTACTCACCAAGCACACCTATTGAAAACACTGTTATTCCACCTAAAAATAAAGTAGCACAAAGGTTTGTTGTGTATCCTGGCACTTCTATACCTGTTATAGCTGTATGGATTAAAGTTATCAATATATAAATAAATGCAAATAATGAAATAAAAATACCTATACCAGCTATTAATCTAAGCGGTGCTACTGAAAAAGCTGTAAGACCGTCAATAGCATATTTAAACAGACCCCAAAAACTCCATTTTGTAGTACCAATTGAGCGTTCTATATTTTCGTAAGGTATCCATTTTGTGTCAAAGCCTACCCAACAGAATATACCTTTTGAAAAACGTTGAACTTCCGATAACTCTAAAATTGAGTCTATCATTTGTCTACTCATTATTCTAAAATCTACTGCACCATATGGCATTTTAACATCTGTTATTTTATTGCTTACTTTGTAAAAAGTTCTTGAAAATGCACTTCTTATTTTCGATTCGCCATCACGAGTAGAACGCATTGCAGCACAACAGTCGTGGCCACCTTCAATACCTTTTATCATTTTTGGTATTAAGCTTGGCGGATGTTGTAAGTCAGCGTCCATAACTATAACATAGTCACCTGTTGTATATTTAAGACCAGCATACATAGCAGCCTCTTTACCAAAATTCCTTGAAAAAGAAATATATTTTATATCACTTCTCTTTTCTGCTAATTTTTTCATCACTAAATACGTATGGTCTCCGCTACCGTCGTTTACTAAAATGAAAGTAAAATTGTACCCTATAATCTCATTAGTGATTTTTGCAGTTTCATTTATAAAAACTTCCAGTCCCTCTTCTTCATTATAACATGGGACTACAATATCTATATTTTTCATATTTAAAATTCTCCTTGATTATGTGTTCCACGTTTATGTTTTATGGTTTTTATTATAAATTTCAATTCAAGAATTATTAATTATACACTCAATAAGTTCTTCTGTTTTATCTGTTTTTTCCCATGGAATATTTAAGTCTATTCTTCCCATATGACCATACGCTGCTAATTGTCTATATTTAATATTTTTTAAATTTAGAGAATCTATTATAGCTGCTGGGCGTAAGTCAAAAACTTTTTGCACAGCTTTCTCTAATTGCTCGTTTGTATAAGTTGAAGTACCGAAAGTTTCAACCATTACAGATACTGGTTTTGCAACTCCTATTGCATACGCAAGTTGAATTTCGCATTTTTTTGAAAGCCCTGCTGCTACTATATTTTTTGCAACATATCTAGCTGCATAAGCTGCACTTCTATCAACTTTTGTAGGATCTTTACCTGAGAACGCTCCGCCACCGTGTCTTGCAAAACCTCCGTAAGTATCTACAATTATTTTTCTGCCAGTAAGTCCACTGTCACCAACTGGACCACCTGTTACAAATCTACCTGTTGGATTTATAAATATTTTTGTGTTTTCGTCAATAAAGTTTGATGGTATTATAGGATTAACTACATACTCTATCATATCTTTTCTAATTTGCTCAAGTGTAACGTCCTCATCATGTTGAGTAGATACAACTATACCGTCTATTCTTACAATTTCGTTTTCTTGATATTCAACTGTAACTTGAGTTTTTCCGTCTGGTCTTAAATAATTTAAAGTTCCATCTTTTCTAACTTGAGCAAGTTTTTTTGCAAGCTTATGCGCTAAAACTGCACTAGTTGGCATAAGTTCCTTTGTTTCGTCGCACGCATAACCAAACATCATACCTTGGTCGCCTGCTCCGTAAATGTTGTATTCGTCATTTTCTCCGTGTTTTTTCTCGTAACTTTCATTAACACCTAACGCTATATCAGGTGATTGTGCATCAATTGAAGTTAAAACTGCACAAGTGTTGCCATCAAAACCACATTTTGGATTGTCGTAACCTATATCGCAAACAACTTGTCTTGCTATTTTATCTATTTCAACGTAACATTCTGTTGTGATTTCACCCATAACATGAACCATACCTGTAGTAACTGTTACTTCACACGCAACGTGTGCATCTTTGTCGTTTTCTAAAATTGCATCTAAAACTGCATCTGAAATTTGGTCGCAAACTTTATCTGGGTGTCCCTCTGTAACTGATTCTGATGTAAAAAAATGTCTTGCCATAATTAAATTTTCCTTTCCAACTAATAACAAAATAACGTTTTTCTTTTTTTCCGAAAAACGTTTGTTTAAAACTCATCTTTCGGTATTATCCGCAGGATTTAGCACCTTGCTAAAGCAGGTTGCCGAAACTTCATAAGGCCTGTCCCCTCAGTTTCTCTCGATAAGTAGATTTATTAAATTATTTAACGTATGATATATATTATATCATTAATTTTAAATGTGTCAATACAGTTTGTGTATAATTAAAAGAGTGTTTATAAATTAAATAAATTTACGCATTTTTAATGTTACAAATAATGAACAATCGTAATTTTTATAGCATACTTTAAGTATTATTTGTTAAATTTTTTATTTATTCTATTATTTAATATTAAAACCAACGCTATAAATAATATAAGCAACAAAGCAATTAGCACTATAATATATATTGATGGATTTTGTCCCCATAAATCTATTAAATTGGTTGCTTGATTAACTATTAATCCAACTATAAAACTTAATATAACTGCCTCGATAGCTATAATACCTATGCTTTTATTATGTTTTTTAGTAATCTTTGCATCTTCTTCTTTCAATACTTCTCTTTTAATATTGTTTTTTTCATCTTCTATAATAGATGTTCTAACTTCATCTATTATTTGAGATTTTAAACGTTTTTGAACATCTAGTTGCACACTTTTATCCTTAACATAACTTTCAACTATTTCTTCAAGAAGTTCATTGCCTTTATTTTCTCGAACACTCATAAAGCAAATTCCTCCTTTTATAATTTAGAAATTATATCATTAAAAATTTGGTCTGCTTCCTCTATAGTTTTTTCATCAAACTTTGGGGCTATAAATTCATTTTCATTTTGATATTTTGATGTACTCAAATTTTCATAAAGCATATGCTCTTCTATTTTTTCATCTAATTTTTCAAACACTACTTGCCCAATTTCCAAGCCCTTTCTTAAAACAATACTATTTATTGTAGTATTTTTTATTCCTATATATAAATAACCTTTAAATGTAGGGTTAATGTGCTGTGTAGTCATAATAAGCCCTAATTTATTATAAGTAGTTCTAGGTCTTATATAACCCACTAAGTCAATAGGCATATTGAAAATTTCATTCGTTTTGACTAAAATAAATTCATTTGGTTTTAAATAATAAAAATCTTTTATTATCTCTTTTTTATATAAGTTTTCTATATTATTATTCTTTTCTAAATCTATTGGATTTGTGCTGTTTTTCATAATCATTATAACATTACTCATGCTAATATCGTATGAAACCGCCTGTAATTTCTTCTTATCAAACGGCTTTATTAATGGTTTTGCTATTTCATCAGTATACACATTCTTATATTTTTTTAAATTTTCTATTCTATCTAATATTTGAGAATGAACTAACATACTGCTCTCCTACTTTCTTTTTATTTTGAACTGTCAAACAACTCAAAGCGATACTGTTGTTTTGTTATATTGTCTATTCTTTGAACATCAATTTCCTCAGCAAAAGATTTAAGTGTGCGTGCAAACATAGCATAAGGATAATATAACGCTTGATATGAAACAATAACTTCATCGCTGTCTACATCTTTTAATAAACTATGCACATAATAAAGGTTACCTTTAAAATGTTTATATGGTCTTTTTTCTAAAATTTCCATTACTATATTCCTTTTCAAAAAACAAAATACACTTTTAATTATATAGTATATTTTTAACAAAGTCAATCAATTAGGTAATTAATATTTATCTATGAAAGTATTGCTACATACAAAACAACACAAAGCATTACACCTTGTGTCGTTTATAAATTGTTATTTTATTATATAATTAAGTCGCCGTCTTTGTCAACATAAGAAACCGCTGTTAAAGCATCATCTGGCAATTCATCTTCTGTTCCCTCTTCAATTGTATAAAATCCATTTGATTTAAAAACATAAGCATACATAACCGAGTCAACCTCAACTGACAAACTTAGATTATCAATTTTTGCTGTTTCAAGTATAGCACTAACTGGTATATCATTTGCTGATGCATAAAAAGTTTGAATGCTTCCGTCGTCAAGTGTTAAAATATACGCTTTACCAGTTTTAGCTTTTACTTGAGAAATAGCATTTGTCAATTCTTTTTGAATTAACTTACCATCTTCGTAAAAATCTGTTAATTCTTGACTTGAGAAAGTTGGATCTGTTACATCTGGTATATCTGTATTTGTATTATTACAACCTGTAAAAACAGTTAATATGATCATTGTAAATATGCATAATAAAGTTATAAGTTTTTTCTTCATAAAATTAATGCTCCTTAATTTCATTATTAGTTTTGTTATGTGAATTATAGCATTTATTATATATGCTGTCAATCACTATATCGTAAAATTAGGTAGTAGAATATTAATATATTTATTTAGGTTGAGCTGTTTGAATTATTAATGTAAGTGCATTTTCTACCATCTCTTTTTCGTCACTTTCAAAGTAAGTTCCTGAAAATCCATATACTAAACCATCAATATTAACTGCTGTGTTAATTTGATAAGTTGTAGGCAACTTCTTAAGTTCCTCAACTCCACCTAAAGCGTCTATAACTTCTTGTGTTAGTAGTCCTAACTCCGTCATTTTTTCTATAGTTTCATCTGTATATTCAAATTCGCTTTCAAGATATACAAATTCTCTATTTGGTAATTTTCTTATCTCTTCATATACAACTTTAGAGCCTACACCATCTTTTATAGTATTAATTACTATTTGAGCCATATCTTGAGTACTTACATTTGCACCTAAATCATCAGGCATTGCAAAGTTTATATTAGTACCTTGACCATCAAGTGAACCTGTTTTTAATAAGTAAAATGTAGCAGTTTCGCTTAAATCTGGGTAAAACTCCCATAGTGATTGGTCGTAATATGCTGATATGTGTGTGCTTTCGCCAAGTTTTGCATCAGCTGTAATTTCTAATTCCTCAATTTCTTTTACAGGCAGTGGCTCTGCTTGTGTGCAACTAGTCATTAACATAATTAACATAATTATCATAATAAAAATTAATGATTGAAATACAATTTTTTTCTTCATACTAAAGTTTCTCCTTTTTAAATTAAAATTTACCTTTATAAATAAAAAATCCTCTAAAGATTTTAATTTTCATTTTTTATAAATTACTACTTAATTAAACGGAATAGGAGGGCTGTTTAAACCCTCCTATATTTGAATTTATATGTCTTTATTTTTAATTGTTTGGTTTGTTTTCTTCTAGTACTACTTCGTTGTAACGACGCATACCAGTACCAGCTGGTACTAATTTACCTATAATTACGTTTTCTTTTAGTCCTAGTAGTGGGTCAACCTTACCTTTAATAGCTGCATCTGTTAGTACTTTTGTTGTTTCTTGGAATGATGCTGCAGATAAGA